>CALEPR010000047.1 GCA_937910665.1 uncultured Selenomonadales bacterium | reverse complement strand
TTGCGAATGATCGCGAAGGAAGTTTGGCAATCTTGGACACGGTGACGGCGGCTTTTGGTGAAATTTCGCAGCGGATGAATGCCGACGTTGTGGAATGTTCGGAAGGAATGGCGAAGGCTGTCGAGTCCACCGAGCAAATTTCTTCAGGCTTTGAAACTTTGGTTCACGTCATGGGATTGATAATTGCCGGAATTTTAATTTTCGTTGTGGGAATTTTGTATTTGCTTGCGAGAGATATTCGCCGCTCAGTCAATAAAATTGTTTCCGTGACCGAGAAAGCTGCACAGGGTGATTTATCTCATGACATTGTGGTTGATTCAAGCGATGAGTTTGGAACAATTTCCGAGCAGATAAATTCTGTCTTTAAGCATATGCGAAAAGTTATCGGCAAAGTTCAAAATGCCGCACAGGAAGTTTCGGACAGCTCAGAAACCATGAAAAACAGAGTTCAACACACAGGACAAATTTTGGAAGATGTCGCGCTGACTGTCACGACGGCAACAGATCACACTCACGACCAGAAAAAAGCGTTGCAGGAAACTGAGGAGCGAATTAAACAGATCGAGGAAAGCGTAACTCAGTCGTCAATGGCAACTCAATTCGGTTTGGAAATTGTTCAGCAGACTGCCCAAAACGCCGAGCGCGGAAGTTTAATGTTAGACAAAACTGTTCAGCAAATGAATGATATTGCAAAATCTGTTGAGGAATCTTCAAAAATTGTTCAGGAGCTCGGAGAAAATTCAAAAGAAATTGGATCTATTGTCGAAGTAATTTCAAGTATCGCGGAGCAGACAAATTTGCTTGCCTTGAATGCGGCGATTGAGGCGGCGAGAGCGGGCGAACACGGAAAAGGTTTTGCAGTCGTCGCGGACGAAGTTAGAAAGTTGGCTGAAAGTTCCCAGCAGTCGGTGCAAAAAATCGGCGACATTATAGAAACAATTCAAGTCACCACAGAAAAAGCAGTCGTGACAATGAAAGATGGTTATGAACTTGTCAAAGGCGGCAAGGAAAATGTTTCGGCGACAGGAAAAACTTTCCATGAAATTGTTTCGATGATCCAGCAGGCGGACGAAAATTCTCAGCAAATTATGTTGATAATCAGCAGTCTTCGCGATCCGATCGAGGACATTGTCAATCGCACAGAAAAAATTTCAAATATGTCGCAGGAACTTTCAGACCAGATGGAATCAATTTCTATTGCGACGGCGACCGAAGCGCAAAATATTATAGAAATTTTGGACAACAGCGACAGTCTTAATGAATTGTCGCAAAATATGGAAAAAGCTGTCCACGAATTTAAAATTTAAATTTTTTTGAGGAGGAAAATTTTTTTGAACGAGTCGTTGGTTCTAATTTACTTGCGAAGTTGTTTTGTAGCCGGATATACTTTTCCTCAGTATTGTGACGAAAAAAATTTGAATGAAATTTTGATTGTCGCGACAGATTCCGGAAAGGCTGAATTTTTGGGAGAAATTTATCTTCAATTTCAATTTGATAAGCGTTGCAAGACAAAAGTCGATTTCGCAGTTCTCAAAACCGAGGCGAGCATTTCCTTTCCTTTCGTGCCGGTTCCTTTTGCCGAACTTCTGACGATAAAAAATATTTCGGAATTTAATTTGTCCGCTTATGATCAAGTTATTTTTTTGACTGCGGAAGTTTTAGGTAACGAGTCTAAAAAGATTGTGTATCTTCATAACATTGTAAATTATTTTTTCTCCCGCGCTTACTGCGATCTTCCCCTGACAAATTTTCTGAACAAAAATCCTCAAGTAAAATTGATCGTTGCGAATTTTCCGATCTTGACTCCCAACGAAAATAATTCCGAGCGCGAAAAAAAACTTCTGATTGACAAAAATAAAAATGAAATTTTCAGTCTAAGGAGAAGAATGAAAGAAAATCCCAGCGAAAAATTTTCCACGCCCTACGATTTTCTCGGTTACACAAATGCTGAAGTTTGTGACTTGCTTGAATTTCCTGAAGTAAAAACCAATCTTGACGGCTCGACTTCTATGCAAGAAAGTTCCAATAAATTTCTCGGCATCAAAGACGGCAAGCGAATGACTGCCAATCAACCTGAAGTTTATAAAAATAAAATTTATTTTGTCGGCAACTGCGTTTATTTTGGAATTGGAGTTCCTTGGCAAAAAACACTGGAAAGTTGTTTACAGCAAATGTTGAATGACAATAATCTTCCCTACCGAGTAGAAAATGAATCACAATTTTTTTCAATGCGTACGCAAGATACTTTTTACAATCTAAATAAACTTTCGCCAAAAGCAGGGGATATAATATTTCTCTGTCTTGATGATTTAGTGCCTGAAAAATTTCCTTTCATAAATGTCAGAAATTTTTTTGACAGACCACACAACTATGGCGAAGTTTTTGCTCAACCCGGTCACATAAATGAACTTGGTCACAAAGTTTTAGCAGAACATTTTTTCAATATCTTGACGCAAAATAATTTTCTCCAAGATGTTGAAATGAAAATCCCAAGCCCCCCCCCCCTGGATACATCGTTACGGCATTCCAAAAGAAAATTTTTCCTCCGCGACAAATTTTTTTCAGAACAAAGAACTTGAAAATTACAAAAAAATTCTCCGCACGAAAAAAATTCCTGTCGGCGCGATTGTCATGAACTGCAATCCTTTCACGCTCGGTCACGAATACTTGATTGAGTACGCTATGAAAAAAGTTAAAAAACTTTATGTCTTTGTTGTCGAGGAAGACAGGAGCGAATTTAAATTTGCCGACAGATTTAAACTTGTCAAGGAAGGCGTGAAAAAATTTTCCAACGTCGAAGTTTTGCCGAGCGGAAAATTTATAATTTCGCAACAGACTTTTTCGGGATATTTCAACAAAGAAAATTTGCAGGACGTTGCAGTTGATTCTTCGGAAGATATAGAAATTTTTGCTAGAGAAATTGCGCCGACACTTGGAATTACAATTCGCTTCGTCGGCGAAGAACCTGAAGACACAGTTACAAAATCTTACAATGACACCATGAAAAAAATTTTGCCGCAATACAACATTGAAGTTTTGGAAATTCCACGCCGAGAACTGAATGGCGAAGTCATAAGCGCGAAAAAAGTTCGTGAGGCTTTAAAACTTGGCGACTTTGACAAAATTAAAAAACTTGTACCAAAAACAACTTTAAAATTTTTGCGCGAAAATTTTTCTTCAGGAACTTGATTTTAAAAATTTTTTTGGAGGCGATTAAATGGCTGATACTTCTGTTAGTTACAAATGTCCGAATTGCGGTGCGCCGCTGACTTTTATTCCCGGACATGAAAAAGTTTCTTGCGAGTATTGCGGAAATGAATTTGAAGTCAATGCAGTCGAGGAAATGTTTAAAACCAAACGCGAACTTGCCGCGAAAGCGGAGGAAGCTCAGGCGACGAAGTGGAAAACTGAAGAAGCCGGAGAAGAATGGAGCGCGGAGGAAACTTCAACTTTGCATGCGTTCACCTGTTCGAGTTGCGGCGCGGAACTTGTCTGCGACGAAAACACAATGGCGACCGAGTGCGTTTACTGCGGAAACCCGACGATGATTCCGAAAAGATTTGAAGGAACTTTGAAACCGGACTTGGTTATTCCTTTCAAAAAAACAAAAGCCGATGCAGTAGCCGCGCTGAAAGAATTTTACAAAGGACATTATCTCCTGCCGAGCAACTTCACTGCAAATAATCGCGTCGAGGCAATTCAGCCGATGTATGTTCCTTTCTGGCTGTTTGATTCGGCTGTCGAGGCACAGGCAGAATTTAAAGCGGAAAAAATTCACCGCCATGAAACTGCGAGCGAAGTCATCACGGAAACGCAAGTTTTTAGTTGTCACCGCGTCGGCAAGATGCAGTTTGAAAAAATTCCTGCTGACGGTAGCAAGAAAATGGATGACGCTTACATGGAAAGCATTGAGCCATTTAATTATGCCGAACTTGTTCCTTTTCAAACAGGTTATTTGACAGGTTATCTTGCTGACAAGTATGACGTTTCGGCAGACGAGTGCGCTGCTCGGGCTGACAATCGCGTTGAAAATTCCGCTATCGAAGTTTTAAAAAATTCTGTTCAAGGTTATCACACTTGCTCAATAGAAAATTCTGCTGTCATTAAGGAAGGCGGCAAAGTTATTTATGCGATGGTTCCTGTTTGGATTTTGACGACGCGATACAATGAAGTTCCCTACACTTTCATGATGAACGGACAGACTGGAAAAGTTGTCGGCTCACTTCCCTACGACTCGACAAAAGCATTTTTGTATCCTGCGGTTTGTTCGCTAATTTTTGTGCCGATAATTTATTTTATCTTGAAAATGTTTTTGGTTTAGTGAGAAATGAGGATTGAGGAATGAGGAATTATTTTAGCAAAAAACTTTTCACCTTTTTATCTTTCCAACTTTTCATCTTATTTTTTTTCAGTTGCGGAATGACTCTCGCCGCTCCTGCCGACACTTCAAAAAATTTAACTGCCTCGATTGTCGATGACGCAAATGTTCTCGGCGAAAAAAATATTCAAGCACTCGCCGCAAAAATTAAACAAGTTGAGCAAAAGCATGGCGTAAGAATCGGAATAAATTTTTTCCAAACAATCGGAAATCAAAATGTAGACGCGACTGCAAATCATTTGCTGAAAAAATATTTTTCTGACGGACAAAACGGCGGAATAATTTTTTTGGTGGTCATGGACACTCGCAGTTGGAATATCGCGCTCGATGCAAAACTTAATCAGCGCATTTTAAGTTACACAGACGTTGCCTATCTCAATGACAGTTTTATGGACAAATTGCACAATGATAATTTTGTGGGTGCGTCAGATATTTTTGTAAAGAATGTCGATGAACTTTTGACTTACTACGAGCAGAACGGAAAGCCTTTCGATCGCTCCGAACAATTTAATCCTATGGCGTTGGCGGCGGCAATTTTAATTGCGATAGTTTTGGGATTTTTTATTCGCTCGATCTTAATCGGTTCGATGAGTAATGTTCGCCACGCTCAGGAAGCGACAAATTATCTCAAACGCGACACTGTAAAAATGACTGAACAACGCGACACTTATCTTTTTACAAATGTTTCGCGCCGTCCGAAGTCAAGCGGAAACAAAAATTCCGGCGGCGGCAGATCCGGCGGAGGAAGTTCAGGCGGAGGACATTTCTAGTCAATTTAGTCAATTTATTCGACTCTTTGAATGGTGTAAAAAAATTGTTGCAAAAATTGTTACAGTTTGAGAGGAGAGATTTTTTTTATGCGTAAACTTTTTACAATTTTACTTTCCACGCTGATGATTTTTACTTTGACGGCTTGCGGAGGTTCTGAGGAAAAAAATTCTTCGCAAGAAGATGTTGCGGAAATTGAAATTCTTCCCGACAAAAATAAAATTTTGGTTGCTTACTTTTCTTGCACAGGAACGACAAAAAATTTGGCTGAAACTGCGGCTGAAATTCTCGGCGCGGATTTGTATGAAATTAAGCCTGAAATTCCATACACCGAAACAGATTTAGATCACCGCGACGAAACTACTCGCGCAACTGTCGAACAACGCGACGAAAAAAATCGTCCCGCTCTTGCCGACAAAAATGCTCCGATAGAAAAGTATGGAACGATTGTGCTTGCCTTTCCAATTTGGTGGGGAATTGAGCCGAGAATTATGGATACCTTTGTGGAAACTTACGACCTCAGCAACAGGACAATTATTCCGATTGCGACTTCCGGCAGCAGCGAAATTGGAGCCGGCGGAGATAATTTAAAAGCTCTTGCCTCCCCGTCCGCCGAATGGAAAGTTGGAAAGTCTTTCAAAAAAAATATTTCTAAAGATGAGGTCAAACAATTTTTTGACGAATTGAAATGATGGGAAGATATTTTTTAGATGCGGCGTTGCTGATAATTTTTTTGTTGGCGATGAGTTTTCACTTTCTGCCGAGAAACTTTCATGAATTTTTGGGAATTGCGATGTTGGCGGCGGCGATTTGTCATTTGATTTTAAATCGCCGTTGGCTTTTTAATTTTTATCGCGGCAAATGGTCGCTCAGAAAAATTTTTTTGACGCTGATAAATTTTTCCATGCTCGCAACCTTCGCAATAATTTTTTTCACCGGCGTTTGTATGTCGAATTATATTTTTAGCGACTTCATAAGTTCTGAAGTTCGCCGAAACCTGACGCTTCATCAACTTCATGTATCGTTGCCTTATATTTTTATGATTTTGCTTGGCTTGCACATTGGACTTCATTGGCGTGAATTGTGGAATAAATTTTTGAACTTCATGAAGTGGAAAAAAAATTCTCTCCGCTACAAAATTGGCTGTCGCATTTCTCTTGCGGCAATAATTTTTCTTGGAATTTATGGAGCGATTTTGAACCGCGTCGGCGACAGAATTTTAATGGAAAATATTTTTGCGACTCCCGCGACGGAACTTTCTTGGACAAATTTTTTAATTTTATTTTTGTCGGCGATGGGAATTTATTCAATCGCAATTTATTTTATCGACAAAAAATTTTTCAGGTGACTTGTCGAAAAAATTTTTCTTGCTTTAAAATCTGTCATTGAAATGTTATAATTCCCCCAGAGATTTAAAATTTGCTCCGAAGGGGAAATTTTTTTTGAAAAACTACAAAAGACTTTTAATGTATATCAAGCCTTATCTTGGACGGCTGGGCTTGGCGATAATTTGTATAATTATTGCCGGCGGCGCAAATTTATATTTGCCTTGGATTATAAAAGACATGATCGACAAGGTTCTTGCCGAAAAAGATATGGCGATGTTAAATATAATTTCGGTGAGTATTGTTGTCGTCTTTGCTGTTCGAGGATTTTTTTATTACTGGCAAAGTTATTTAGTTTCTTACATTGGTCAAAGAGTTGTCGTGGACGTTCGCGAAGTTATGTTTAAAAAATTTCAGCGTATGCCGATGGCTTACTTCGACAAACATCAGACAGGCGAGACGATGAGTTATCTTACAAATGACGTGGCAGCGATTCAATCCGCGCTTGTCGATAACTTGATAGAATTTTTTACCGAGTCAGTAATTTTAGTCGGCTCGGTAGTTTTAATGCTCTACATTGATTGGAAATTAACTTTGCTTACTTTGATAACTGTTCCGATGGTCGGCTACGCGATGAAAATTTTCGGACGCAAAATAAAAAGTTCCGGAACTTTGATTCAGGAAAAATTGGCAGATATAACTTCACTTTTGCAGGAAAGTATTTCTTCAATCAGAATTGTAAAATCTTTTGTGCGCGAAGATTACGAAGTGAAAAGATTTCGCCGCGAAAATAATTTAAACTTCCGCGCAGTCATGAAAAATGTTCAGCTGACAAGTTTGCTCACACCGACTGTGGAATTTTTGGCGGCGGTCGCCGTGACTTTTATTGTCTGGTTCGGCGGCTATGAAGTTGTTCAAGGAATTATGTCGGCCGGCGCATTGGTCGCCTTCCTGACTTACGCAGTCAATCTTGCAAATCCCGTGAAAAGACTTTCCAGAATTTATGGACGTATGCAACAGGCGATGGCGGCGATTGACAGAATTTTTTATGTTTTGGATCTGGAGGAAAATGTTGCCGACAAGAGCGACGCAAAAATTTTGCCGAAAGTTACAGGAAAAGTTTCTGTCGAAAATATTACTTTCAGTTACGACGGAAAACACAATGCGCTGGAAAATGTCAGCTTTGAAGTTCTGCCCGGTCAGATGATTGCATTTGTCGGACCGAGCGGCGCAGGAAAATCTACAATCGCAAATTTAATTCCGAGATTTTACGACGTTCAGGAAGGCGCGATAAAAATTGACGGCTATGACATTCGCGACGTTACTTCAAAATCTCTGCGCGAACAAATTGGAATTGTTCCTCAGGAAACTGTTCTTTTCTCGACGACGGTCATGGAAAATATTCGTTACGGCAAATTGGACGCGACGGACGAAGAAGTTATCGCGGCGGCGAAGGCTGCAAACGCCGATAAATTTATTCGCGAACTTCCCGAAGGCTATCAAACGAAAATCGGCGAACGCGGCTTGAACTTGAGCGGCGGGCAACGTCAACGCATGGCAATAGCGCGGGCAATGCTTAAAAATCCGCAGATACTTATCCTCGACGAGGCAACTTCGGCTTTGGACACGGAATCGGAGAAAATTGTACAATCTGCGCTTGATGAACTGATGAAAGGGCGCACAAGCTTTGTTATCGCGCACCGATTGAGCACGATTTTTGCGGCGGATAAAATTTTTGTCATTGACAAGGGACGCATTTGCGAGGCGGGCACACACAAAGAGCTTTTGGCACTCGGCGGTGTCTACAGCAACCTTTATAACATTCAGTTCAGCAAACTTTAATAATTGCGTGATACAATCGGAAAAAATTTTGGAGTGATCTTTATGAAGAAAAAATTTTTGAGCAGCTTGTTAATCGGCGCGTTCGTATTTGGCGTTGGTGCGGCAGATGTTGCACAAACTCAAGCCGCCACGCTCGACAAGGTTAAAGAGACTAAAGAAAAATACGACAAGGCTAAGGATAAGTTCGGGCAAATGCGCGAAGGCGATAATTCCAACCGTCCCGAACCGCCCAAAGATGAAAACGGAAATCCGATGCCTCCTCCGAACGGCGACAACTTTAAAAAATAAATCTGCGTAAGCAAAAATTTTTTCCTGTCGATTGACGGGATTTTTTTTGTTATAATCGGCGCGAGGTGAATCAATTTGAAACTTTACATTGCGGAAAAACCGTCGATGGCGCGGGAACTTGCCGCTTGCCTGAAAAATCCTCAGAAGGGCAACGGTTTCATAAAGACAGCGGGCGGGATTGTGACTTGGCTGGTCGGTCACGTACTGCAGCAGGCGGAGCCCGACGCTTACGACCCGAAATATAAATTTTGGCGGGCGGAAGACTTGCCGATTGTCCCGAAAAATTGGATACTAGAAGTCAATCCGTCAACGGCTCAACAATTCCAAATCGTCAAGCGGTTGATAAACGAGGCGGACGAAATTATTCATGCGGGCGACCCCGATCGCGAAGGTCAGTTGCTTGTCGACGAGGTTTTGGATTTCGTCGGGAATAAAAAGCCCGTCAAGCGAATTCTGCTCAATGCCCTTGACGAGACAAGTATCCTCCGCGCCAATAAAAATCTTCGTGACAACGCCGAATTTTTTAATCTTAAGCAGTCCGCCCTTGCCCGAAGCCGCGCAGATTGGCTTATCGGCATGAATCTTTCGCGGGCGTACACTTTGGCGGCAAGGCGGCTCGGTTATCAAGATTTGGTTTTTCCGATTGGCAGAGTCAAGACTCCGACGCTTGCATTGGTCGTGAGGCGTGAGCGCGAGATAAAAAATTTCAAGCCCGCAGATTTTTTTACAATCAAAGCGACGTTCGCACATGTCAACGGAAATTTTATCGCGCAATTCAAGCCGCCAAAAAAAATGCTTGACCTGCCCGCCTTCGACAGCGAGGGACGACTTATCGATAAAAAATTTGCTGAGGAACTTGTAAAAAAATTTTCTGCCGCGCCGCTTGATGGAAAAATTTCTTCTTACAAAACAACCGAGCGTAAAGAATCTCAACCGTTGCCGTTTTCGTTGTCAAGTTTGCAGGTGGCGGCCGGCAAGGCGTTCGGTTATTCGCCGCAACAAGTCCTCGACGCCGCGCAGAGCCTTTACGAAAAAAAGTTGACGACTTATCCGCGTTCCGATTGCGAATTCTTGCCGACAACTCAATTCAAAGATGCGCGTAGGATTTTACATAATTTGAGCATGGTGAATAACGGAAGTTTTAAAAATTTAGTTGACCACGCAAATTTCGGAATCAAAAGCCGCGCTTGGGACGACAAAAAAATTTCCGCGCACCACGCGATTATCCCAACGCAAAAACCTCTGAACATGCAACTGCCCGCGATTGAACTCAACATTTATAGCCTTATCGCCAAAAATTACGCGGTGCAATTTTATCCTCTGCACATTTACGACGAGACCGTTGTTGCCGTCAAGTACAAGGGCGAAAATTTTTCTGCGCGGGGCAAGGTTGTCAAGCAGGCGGGTTGGCGGGAATTTTATATCGCGCCCAAAGCCAAAGCCGACGATGAAACCGAAAACCTTTTACCGAAAATGGAAACGGGCGACGACGTTCAGCATGAAAAATCCGAGCTTAAAAAGAGCGTGACGAAACCTCCTGCGCGATTTACTTCGTCAAGTTTGGTGCAGGGCATGAAGGAAATTCACAAGTACGTTAAAAATCCCGAAGCCAAAAAGCAACTCAAGGACGTTTACGGAATCGGCACGGAGGCGACGCGGGCGTCGATTATCGACGATTTGATTAAGCGCGGCTTTCTGAAAGTCTCGAAAAAAATTTTGCAACCGACCGCGCAGGCTTATCTTTTGATTGACGCTTTGCCCGACGATATGACTTACCCCGACGCGACGGCGATTTGGGAGGATAAATTGCACTCGATGAGCGCGGGTGACGGAACTTTGGAAGATTTTTTGGCGGGGCAAGTCAAATTCACAGGCGAATTGGTATCGGCGGCGACGACTGCGAAATTTGCGGAGGCGGAAGGGATTTTCAAGTGTCCGAACTGCGGCAGTGCCCTCGTCAAACGCAACGGCAGGAACGGCGAATTTTGGGGTTGCAGTGCTTATCCGAAATGCCGCACGAGTTTCGACGACAAGGACGGCAAGCCCGACTTCGACGGCAAAAAGTTTCTTCGCGCTCAAAATTTTAATACGCCCAACAATTTTAATCCCGCCGACTTTGAGCCGATAATTTCTTCTGCCGACTTCAAATAAAAAATTCCCCCCGCTTTCGTTGCGAGGGGTTTTTTTGTTGCGAAAAATTTTTAAGCGATGTCAGCTTTCCAAAGTCCGTGAAGGTTGCAATATTCGTAAGCGGCAATCGGCTCGTCATCTTCCGCCAAAACGAATTCGGCTTCGGGTTTATCGGCGGCTGTCAAGTGGACGTATTGCCCGCCCTTTTTGGTCTGCAGATAAATCCACTGAATCAAATGCGCTTCGGTCATGGGGTGCGCGACACTGCCGACCTTAACGGAAATTTTTTTGCCGTCGACGGTCACTTGCGGGACGTGTTTTTCCTGCGCGGCGTCGGTTGTGTTCGCCTTGAGAAAATTCATGGGCTTGCCGCCGCAAGAAATATCCTGCCCGTTGCCGCCAATCAACATGATAATCGACTTGCGGTCTTCCGAAATCAAAAGCCTGCTCATAAAAATCCCTCCGTCAAATTTTTTCTAAGCTTAATTCAACGGAGGGCGTTCGTCAAGAAAAATTTATCTGCGTCCGGCTTTGGCTTCGTAAGCAACTTGCATATTTTGAATTGCAGGCTGGAAGTTCTGATTAACCGACAGCGCACGATTATAACAGTCAATCGCCTTGTCGTAATCGCCGAGCTGATAGTAGCACAGTCCGAGATTCGTGTAGGCAACCGATAAATTCATGCCCAGTTCAATAGATTTTTTGAAATCCGCAATCGCCCGCTGGTAATCTTTCTTGTCGAAATAAATCAAGCCGCGGTTGTTGTAAGTTCCGCCGTGATTGGGATTTATGGCAATGGCTTTGTCAAAGTCCGCAAGTGCGCGGTCGGGTTCTTGTATTGCTCTGTAACAAGAGCCGCGAGTCGAAAATATTTCTACGGTGTTAATGCCCAGTTCAATGGCGCGGGTCAAATCCGCTATCGCCGATTTATAGTATTCCCCCGCCCTATAAGAATAGACTATTCCGCGATTTTGATAGGCTTCGGCGTAGTTCGGATTAATTTGAATGGCACGGGTCAAGTCGTTAATGGCGCGTTCATAAATTGCGTTGGCATCAGCCCCCGATTTATCTTTGTATGTCGCCATTTTACCTGTAAGCAAGCCGCGATTGTTCAGAGCCACCGCGTTATTGGGGTTGAGTTCAATGGCGCGAGTATAATCTTTGTAAGCGTCATCTTTGCGGTCGACAATTTCAAAGACCGTGCCGCGATTGTTATAGGCGTCTGCATAATTCGGGTCAAGTTCAACGGCGCGTGTGAAGTCGGCAATGGCTTTGTCATAATCTTTCTTGAGTTTGTAAGCGTAACCGCGATTGTTATAGACTACGGCATTATTCGGCTCGCGCTGAAGTTTTTGCGTGTATTGAGCAATCGCGCTGTCGGGATCGAAGCTTAAGGGCGCGGCTGAGGCAGGCGTTGCCAACAAAGTCATTGCCAAGAAGCCGCCCGCGATTATCTTGGAAAAATTTTTACGCATGTCAATCATCCTCTCAATAAAGGAAAACTACAGCCGTCTTGTTAAGGAAACCCGTTGCGCCGTTTTCAATAAGAATTCGACTGCCGTCCTCTTCGCTGACAACGGGGTTGGCGTTGTGATCTTCGAGAGCTTTAGCTTTAATGACAAGCGGATTGGAGCCTGCGCGTCCCGCCATGCCTCTGTCGTTTGCGTAATTGACCATGCCGTCGCGGACGACCAAATCATAATTCAAATTCTCGTGACCGTAAAGCTTGACACCCTTGACGTTTTTAATGACGGGACTCATGACGGGATTGAGATTAAGACCTCTGCAGTCAATGATAAGCCCCGTGAATCCGCCAATCGCCGCCATGGGAGAACGTTCGCCGCCACTTATTACAGTGAAGCCGACGGAATCGCCCGTTTGACTGTCTGCGGGCATTGAGGGAATAACTTCGGGCGCGGGTTGCGGAAAAGGCTCGATAACAGGCGGAGGAGTAATGACTGCCGCAGACAAGCCGTTATCGCCGAAAAGCGGAAGTTTCATCGTCACGGAATAACCGCCGCCGGTAAGTTCACCTTCGGAAACAATGACTGCGCCTTTGATAACCGCGCTGACTCTGGTCTTGACAATATCGCTTGTGAGCATCATTTGTTCAACGGTCGTTTCCGCGTCGACTTGCACGCCTTGAACCATTTCCGCAAGCTGTCGATAAGCGTCCGCGATAGCCGCACGTCGCGCCATCATTGAGGCATGAGCTTGCGTCCGTGCCATTGCGGGATTCGCCGTGCCCATGCCCGTCACAGTTATCGATTTGTCGCCCCAATCAACCGGCTCCGCATGAACTTCCGCGAATAAAAACATCGTCAGCAAGAGTGCCGTCAAACATGAGAAAATCCTTTTCATTTGAAATCCCTCCCAAAAAAATTATCCTTTTTCAA
>CALEPR010000046.1 GCA_937910665.1 uncultured Selenomonadales bacterium | reverse complement strand
GGGGGATTTGGTTTTGGATTATCACATGGGCAGCGGCACGACGGCGGCGGTTGCGCACAAGATGGGGCGGCGATATATCGGCGTTGAGCAAATGGATTATATCGAGACGTTGGCGGTTGAGCGGCTCAAGAAAGTTATCGGCGGCGAACAAGGCGGCATCTCTGCAAAAGTCGGCTGGGAAGGCGGCGGCTCCTTTGTCTACTGCGAACTTGCCAAACAGAATCAAAACTTTGTCGAGGCAATCGAGGCGGCTGAAGATTTTGCGGCATTGGAAAAAATTTATCGGCAGATGATTGCGACGGGCTTTATCAGTCACAAAGTCGAGCCCGCGCAGATTGAGGCTGAAAATATTTCCGAACTGACATTGGACGAGCGCAAGAGATTTTTGATGGCGTTGCTTGATAAGAATTTGCTTTACGTGAACTTGTGCGACATGGACGACGAGGAATTTTCGATAAGCGACGGCGATAAAAAATTCACGCGAAGTTTTTACTTCAACAATGAAACGACAAGTCCGCCGACAGCCAGCGCGATTGCTCCGAAGCCGACGACCGCCGCGATTGTTAAGTTATGAATCTGATTACTTAGGTTGTCGAATTTTGAATCAATCCTTGCGTTTATTTGTCGAATGTCCTCGCGTTGTTGCTGTAATTCATTCATAAAAGTATTAAACCGTTCGTCCTGCGACTTCATAAATACTTCAAACTTTGCGTCTTGCTTGGTCAAGCGTATCTGCACTTCAGCATTAAATTTTTCTTGTTCAGTCATTTTAATCACCGCCTTTCGATTATTTACTTGACATTATTTTATCAGAATATTCTTTTTCGGTCAAAACTAAGGAGGTTAGAGCGTGTATCTTTACGAAGAAATTAACGGCGCGAGGAAATACGGCGGCTTGAAGTCGTTGCCCGAATACGTTGCGAAAAATTTAAATCCGAGCTTTGAATTGCGACCGTATCAGCGCGAGGCATTTGAAAATTTTATCACGCACTTTGAAAGCGACACTTGCCCGCGACCGACGCAAGTCCTTTTCCACATGGCGACGGGCAGCGGCAAGACTTTAATCATGGCGGGGCTGATAATTTATCTTTACAAACGCGGCTACCGAAATTTTTTGTTCTTCGTGAATCTGACGAACATCCTCGACAAGACGCGGGACAACTTCCTCAATCGCGACTCTGCGAAATATCTTTTTGCCGACGAAATAATTTTGGACGGCGAGAAAATCCGCGTGAACGTCGTGGAAAATTTTCAGCAAGCCGACGCCGACGCGATTAACATTTGCTTTACGACGACGCAGGGCTTGCACACGACGATAAATTTTGCAAAGGAAGGCGGCATGACTTTTGACGACTTCACCGAGCGCAAGACCGTTTTGATTTCCGACGAGGCGCATCATCTGAACGTGAGCACGAAAAAACTTTCCGCCGCCGAAAAAGAAAATCGCAATACTTGGGAGCAAACCGTCAAGCACATTTTCAAACGCAACGCCGAAAATATTTTGCTGGAGTTCACGGCGACTTGCGACCTTGACAATTTGCAGATACGCCGCGAATACGAGGACAAGATTGTTTTCGATTATCCGCTGGTGAAATTTTATCAAGACCGCTATTCAAAGGAAATTTATACGTTGCGTTCGGATTCGGAGGACAGGTGGTTGCGTGCGCTTGTGTTGAGCCAATACCGCCTGAAAATTTTCCAAGACAATCGATTGAGCATTAAGCCGGTTATCCTGTTCAAATCGGCGAAGATTGAGGACAGCAAGGCGTTCATGAAAAAATTTATCGACGACGTGAAAAATCTGCGCGGCGAAAAATTGCGAATTCTTTCCGAACAAAACGAGAACGAAATTATTCGGCGAGCCTTTGAATATTTTGCTTATAAGGGAATTTCATTCGAGGCACTTGCCGCCGAGTTGCAAGACGATTTTTCTGCTGAGCATTGCATTTCGGCGAACGACGAGACCGACGCCGCGAAGAATCAAATTTTGCTGAACACGCTGGAAGATAAAAATAATCCCTACCGCGCAGTTTTCGAGGTCAAGAAGTTGGACGAGGGCTGGGACGTTTTGAATTTGTTCGACATTGTGCGGCTTTATGAAACGCGACAATCGGGCGGCAAAAAAATTTCCCCCGCGACAATTTCGGAGGCTCAACTTATCGGGCGCGGCGCGAGATATTGTCCGTTCAAAATCGACGACGAGCAACCGAAGTTCCAACGCAAATTTGATGCAGACGCCGCGAACGACTTGCGCATTTGCGAGACGCTTTATTATCATTGCCAAAACGACCGCCGCTATATCGCCGAATTGCACAATGCCTTAAGAGAAATCGGGTTGGAAGCCGACAAGGAAGTTATTCGGCGCGAATACAAACTCAAGGAAAGTTTCAAGCGAGACGAACTTTATCAAAGCGGATTAATTTTTCTCAACCGCCGCGAGGAAATCAATCAAAATCTGCGCGGGCTTGAGTCCGAAATAAAAAATCGCCCGTATGATTTTGTTCGCGTTATCGGCAAAAGCGACCGCGATAAAATTATGACAGACGGCGGCGGGGAAGTTAAACTTAAGCCGACGCTTACGACGATAAAAAAAATCGCCGAGAAAAATTTTGCTGTCGTTCACAAAGCCTTGAGGAAGTTTCCGATTTACAAGTTCGACAGATTGAAGAGCCGCTTCCCGAATTTGAAATCGACGCGGGAATTTATCTTCGACGAAAATTTTTTGGGCGACGTTCAAATTTTAATTAAGAGCAACGAGACCGAGCCGAGCGTTGAAATTTTACATGCCGCCGTGTTCAAAGTGTTGAGTCAAATCGCCGAAGAACTTTCCAAGCCCGTGAAGACACACAGAGGCACGACCGATTTTCGCGAGCAGAAGATACGCGAGACTTTTCACGATAAAGTTGTAAATTATTCTGAAGTGCGCGAGGGCGGCATCGGCGAATCGCAAAAGGATATTGACTTGGCGGAGGAGGATTGGTTTGCTTATAATGACAACTTCGGCACGAGCGAGGAGAAAAATTTTGTTGCATACTTCAGCGGTTGCGTCGAAAAGCTGAAAAAAATTTATGACAAAGTTTATCTTGTACGCAACGAACGCGAGCTTGCAATTTATTCTTTCGACGACGGCGCACGTTTTGAACCTGACTTTGTGCTTTTCTTGCAACGTAAAGACGGCGTGGAACAATTCCAAATTTTTATCGAGCCGAAAGGAGACCATTTGATTGAGCACGACGCTTGGAAAGAAAAATTTTTATCGCAACTGCGGGAGCAAGCCGTCCCCGTAAAAATTTTTGCCGACGACACCGACTATAAAATTTGGGGCTTGCCGTTTTACAATCGCAATGACGTTAAAAATTTTGATTCGGCGTTCGAAGCGTTGATTGATTGAATAAAAATAACCGCCCGTCCGTGAGCGGTTTTTTGTTGCGTAAAATTATTTCACTTCAACTCAAGCGATTGTCCCGGCTTGACGATATGAACTTTCGCAAATTCGACGAGCTTAACCAAATCTTGCGCGTCCTGCTTGATAATGTCCCAAGTGTCGTAGTGCAAGGGGATAACGTTCGCCGCGTCGAGGAAAGCCGCCGCCTTTGCCGCGTCAATCGGATCCATTGTGTAGTGCCCGCCAATCGGCAAAATTGCGTAGTCAATCTTATCGCGTTCGCCGATTAATTTCATATCGGAGAAAAGAGCCGTGTCGCCCGCGAAGTAAATAATTTTTCCGCCGACGCCGATAACGTAGCCGCAAGCAACGCCGCCGCCGATACCCGACGAATGCAAAGCCGGAACCATCCTCACGAAGCCGAATTCCGTTTTAATCGTGCCGCCCAAGTTCATGCCGATTGTTTTGACGCGTTGCCCGCCGAAGTCCATAATTTCCGGAATGCCGACGACAGTTGCGTTTGTCCTCACGGCAATGTTCGGGGCGTCGCCGATATGGTCGCCGTGCGCGTGCGTTATCAAAATGTAATCCGCCTTAACGTCTTTTTCGCTGATTGACGCTTGAGGGTTGCCCGTCAAAAACGGGTCGACGAGAATTTTTGTCGTGCCGTCGTCGAGCTGAAAGCAGGCGTGACCGTAATAATTATAAGTCAACAAAGTTAATCGCCCTCCCAAAATTTTTTCCACAGTGTACAACAGAAAATAATTTTTAGCAACAAAAAAGCCCCGACGATTGTCGAGGCTGAAAATTTTTTATGAAACGATATATCTTGTCGAAAAAGTTTCTCTTAGTATTGGAACATCTGGAGAGAATTCTGGAGGTCTTGCGCGAGGCGAGCGAGTTCGTCTGCTGCGGAGGAAATTTCTTCGGAAGAAGCAGATTGTTGCTGAGCCGCTGCAGAGACGCTTTCCATTTCCTTAGAAACCGCAAGACCTTTTTCGAGTGTCTTATCGTTGCAATCTTGAATCTTGAAGGTGTAATTTTCAACAGCTTTGAGTTCGCGAACCATATTCTTCGCTTCGGTTTCGACTTTGGAAGAGGCTTCTTTGATGCTGTCGAAGGTGGTGCGCAGTCTCTCAACAGATTCGGTACCTGCACGAACTGCCGCGTTACCTTTCTGCATGGAGTCAACCGCGCTTGTGGTTTCGGATTGAATTTCACCGATAAGCGTTGCAATCTTCTGCGAGGCTTCTTGAGATTCTTCGGCGAGTTTACGGACTTCTTCGGAAACGACTGCGAATCCGCGACCGTGTTCACCTGCGCGAGCCGCCTCAATCGCCGCATTAAGTGCAAGCAAATTTGTCTGGTCTGCAATTCCGCCGATAGTGTCGACAATCTGTCCGATCTTCTGAGAATTTTCGCCGAGCGCGATAACTGCGTCCGTAGTTTGTTTTGAAGATTGTTCGATAGATTTAATTTGCTTAATTGCAACTTCCAAAGTTTCCCCACCGTCGCGAGCAATTTTTGATGCCTCACGACTTTGCGCCGCCGCCGACTCCGCATCGCTTGCCATTAACTGAATTGCGTTATTTAAATTTTCTACAGCCTCTGAAGTTGCATTAACTGCGTCAAGTTGTTCGCTTGTTCCTTCGGCAACTTTGACCATCGACTGCGCGACTTGATTCGCCGCCAACGCAGATTGTTCAGTCGTGGAATTTAAAGCCGCCGCCGAGCCGGATAAATTTTCTGCCGAATCATTTACCGACTTCAAAACGTCGGCAACTCTGCGCCGCATATCTCTGACCGACTGCGCCAACATTCCAAGTTCATCTTCGGAATCAATTTGCGAAGGTCTGTCCGTGAAATCTCCGCCGGCTAAAGTTTGCATTTCCTTCATCATCACGCCGAGCGGACTCATAACTCTGTTGACTGTAATTAAAATTCCGCCGAAGATTAAAGCCAAAAGCGCAATAGAAATTGCAATCATAATCTTTAACATATTTTGAACAGGTTCCATAAGTTCATCTTCGTAAGCGACAGTTGCCATGCCCCAGCCTGTCGATTGAATTGTTGTGTAGAAGGCAAGCATATTATCTCCGTCTGCCGAAGTGTAGCGATAAATTCCGTCTGAACCGGAGAGCATTTTTTTCCCGAGTTCGACGACCGCCGGATCTGTTTCTTCAGAAATTTTTTTCTTCATGATTGATTCTTCGTCAGGATTGACAATGTAAGTTCCTTCCTTCGACACAAGTAAACTGTAACCGTCGTTGCCGAGTTTCAATTCCTGAACTTTGTCCATGACTGACTGAACATAAATCGCCGCCAAAATCATCGCGACAGGTTTGCCGTCATCATTTTTCGCCAACGCGATCGAGTTCACGATAACTTTTCCTGTCGCTTGAGAAATTACAGGCGACGACATAAAACTTTCATATTGACCTGTCATCGTCTGCTTGTACCAAGCCTTTTCTGCGTTATGCATTTCTTTGAATCCGTTCGCAGTCTGTCCATAAAGATTTCCGGAATTGTCGAAAGGTCCCCAGCTCACGCTGTCATAAACTCCGGGATAACGCTGATTCATCAAATTTAATCTGTAGACATTATTTTGATTTAAAAGTTCGGCGTTCATTGTTTTTGCCGCATAAGAAGATGCAGTTTGATGAGTTTCCAACATTCGCTTATCCAACCACTCGGAAACTCCGTCACCAACTTCTTTTGTATTGTTCATACTGCTTTCCAAAATTTGCGTTTCAAAAGTTGACTTCATGTAGGTGAAAATAACTCCGCTCAAGATTACCAAGCCGACAACTACGATTGGTAGAACAAACATCAGGATTTTTGCTTTAACGGTGCGCCCTTTCATTGTCGTGAACTCCTTTCGCCTAAAAAAAAATTGTCGCCGTTATTCTACACAGAATTTAAAATTTCGGCAACAATTTTTGAATTTTTATTTCGCGATTTCTTGGAAAATTTTTTTGTCGGAATTATTTCGCCCAGTCGGGAACTTCATCTTCAGAAATATATCGGCAAACTTCTATCGGCGGTTTTTGATAAATAAAAATTTTTTTCGCAGCTTCGCCGACTGCATTTGTTGTGACTCCGTCGAAAGCTGCGCCGACTGCTCCGCCTAAAATTGGAACTGCTTTTACAAGATTTACAATTCCTTTCGAGCCGACTTTTGTGATAAGTCTGACTCCGACTTTCTGATTTATTTGTGTCAAAACTTTTGCAGGAATTTTTTTTATCAGACTGACACCAATTTTTTGCGTTGCGGAAATCCCGACGCTTTTTGCCACTTCATTGATTGCATTTCCACACAGCGCGAGGTAGACAAAAGTTTTTACTTTGTCGTGATTGACGTCGTAGCCGCCCATATAAGCTATTGCAGCCGCCATTCGCATTTGGATATATAAATTTACCCCAACATCCGCAGAAACCGCCACAGGCAACGTTAAGAGCCCTCCCAAGCCTGTTAAAAATCCTGTCGTTCCACATTTTGCAATTTGCCAGCGAATCAGTGAATCAACTTGGTTCGACAAACTGCCCGGCTCTTTCAGATAATCTTCCGCAAGAATTTTTACAGACTCAGATCCCGGGACTCCACTCATCGCCTTTTTATAAATTGCGTCCAAAATTTCTACAGAAGTATCCGCCATAATTTTTTCGCCGCCTTTGAAAAAATTTTTCTTCCGCAAGAAAAAATTTTTTAAGAACTTATACTCACAAGTTTTTAAATTATTTTCAAGACTTCAGCAAAATTTTTTTAAAATGATCCGCCGACCATGAAATGGAATCTGCCGCCTTGCTTGCCGCGTCCATAATCCAAGCGCAAAGGTCCAAGCGGAGTATTCAGCGCAAGTCCAAAACCTACGCTTCCATAAACTTCTCCAGTCTTTGGGAAAAATCCTGAACTCCACGCGCTGCCCCAATCGGTAAACAAAATGCCTTGAACTTTATTCGCGAGAGGAAAACGATATTCCAAAGTTGAGGTGAACATTCTGCTTCCTCTAAATTGATCGTCGCGATAGCCGCGCAGAGAATTTTGTCCGCCAATTCTGAATTGGTTGAACTCTGTCAAGTCGCCGTGTCCGATACCATATTCCAAATGAACTGCCCACACTTGAGAATGATCGCCGGCTTTGAAATATTGCTGATGATCAATGCTATATTTTTGAAATTTAAAATCTCCGCCAAGAAAACCTGCAAATTCTCCGACTAAAGCAACTCTGCCGCCTTTGGTTGGATTGAAAACATTGTCGCGAGTGTCAGTGATGTGCTGAAATTCCAAGCTGCGAGTTGTTCCAAAATTATCATTGCGCCAGTCGTAATAATCTGAAGTTCCTCTGTCTCCGTAATTTCCGCTGGAAACGTGGCGAACATATCTGTCTTTCCTGTTTCGTAAAGTTATCTGGTTGGTAGAATATTCGCTCATAGGACGACTCAAAGTAATTTCTCCGCCGGAATATTTACGCATATATCTTTCATTTAAACTTCCGTCGGTAGCGTAGTCGGAATATTCATAAGTGCGATTATAAATTCTCAGAGCTCCCGCAGTTTCCCTTTTATCGAGCCAAGGATGGCGATAGGAAAAAACATAACCTTGTGCATCGGTGTCGTCCGCACTTTTTTCATAGGACAAACTAATCGCGTCGCCTGTGCCGCGAAAATTTTTATCTCCCAAGCTGATCATTCCAACAACGCCTTCTTTGGAACTGTAGCCCGCGCCAATTCCAAAAGTTCCCGTCCGCTTTTCTTGTACATTTACTTCCATGATAACTGCGTTGGGTTCAATGCCGTCATTCATCTTGACATTGACATCTTCAAAAAATCCAAGATTGTAGACGCGCTCCATTGAACGCCGAGCAAGTTTTGCATTAAAGACATCTCCGACTTTTTGACGCATTTCTCGCAAGACAACATAATCTTTAGTTTTCTTGTTTCCCTTGACAGAAAATCCTTCCAAAGTTCCTTCATTTATCTTCAGCGACACAACGCCTTCTTCGCTGACGTTCATGTCTGCAAATTTCATTCTGATGTAGCCGTCGCCGTGATATTTTTCCTGAATCGCCGTAATATTTTCGTGAAGCGTTCGACTGTTTAAAATTGTTCCGCGCCTTACCGTAACCATTCGCCTAAGCTCGGAATCTTTGTAAACAGTGTTTCCGGAAATTACAATGTCATTAACTTTTGGATTTTCCAGCAAATGATAGGTCAACAAAATTCCTTCAGGAATTTCATCGTAACTTTGCAGCGATTTTCCGAAACAAGAGATTAGCAGATGGAGAAACTGATAGGACGAGAATACGAGCAAAAGGTGCTTGCCCGCTATCTGCAAAGTGGGCGGTCGGAACTGGTTGTGGTGTATGGTCGCAGACGCATCGGTAAGACATTTCTGGTGCGGCAGTATTTTAAGAACCGCTTTACGTTTAGTTACGTAGGACGGCACAACCTGTCACGTCAGGAACAGTTGGCCTGCTTTGCCCAGGCTCTGGCAGAGCAGAGCAGCTCGCCATACACCCCTGCGCTCAGCAATTGGTGGGAGGCATTCTCGCAACTGGAGCACTTCCTCGAGGGACTGCCCAAGAAACAGCGTAAGGTGATTTTCATCGACGAAATACCGTGGATGGACAGTCCGAAGTCCGATTTCATGTCTGCCTTGGAGACGTTCTGGAATGCCTGGGCCGACCATCGCGACGACATTCTCTTCATAGCCTGCGGCTCGGCCACCTCATGGATTGTAAAGAAAATCTTCAAGAACCGTGGCGGCCTGTACAACCGCGTGACCTGTAGGCTCTACCTGCGCCCGTTCTGTTTAGCCGAGGTGGAAGAATACCTGCGGAGCCGTCGTTTCGTGTGGGACCGTTTTCAGATAGCGCAATGCTATATGGCTGTGGGCGGTATTCCCTTCTACCTGAGCCTGCTCGACCCGGCAGAGAGCCTGGTGCAGCACATTGACCGTTTGTTTTTTGCATCGGCCAATGCCCCGATGCGCACGGAGTTTGGCGAATTGTATGCCACCTTGTTTTCACACCACGAGAACTATATTAAGGTAGTGCGCCTGCTGGCCGAGCGGCGTGAAGGCTTTACACGCACAGAGATTAGCGACAGTACCGGCTTAGGAGGTTCGTCGCTGACCACCATTCTCGATGAACTGGAACGGTGTGACTTCATCTTGGGCTATCAGAAGTGGGGCAGCAAGGCCAAGGGCATCATCTATCGTCTGACCGACGCCTACACATTGTTCTATTATAAATTTGTGAATGGCGAGCGCAGCCACGACACGCAGCGATGGCAACACCTGATGGGGAAGCCGCAGGTGGCAGCATGGCAGGGCTTCAGCTTCGAACTGCTGTGCCTTCTGCACTTGCAACAGGTAAAGGCTGCGCTGGGCATTGCAGGCATGGAAACCAGTGCATCGGCCTGGCGCAGTCAGAACAAAGATGTGCGGTCGCAGATAGACCTTGTGATCGATCGTGCCGACCGTATTATCAATCTCTGCGAAATGAAGTTCTCTACCCAGCAGTATGCCATCACAAAGGACTATGAAGACCACTTACGTATGCGCATGTCTCTGTTTGCTGCCGAGAGCCGCACGCGCAAGGGACTTTCAGTGACGATGGTCACTACTTTCGGGCTGCTGCCCAGCCGCCATAATGGCATTGTCAACAGCGAGGTGACGCTTGATGCCCTCTTCGGCAAACCCTGATTCTGTTGGAAGTTTTACGACTCAAAGTCCTGCTTCCAGAAAGGAGCAGGACTTTAGCTTAGTGGAGGGAGTCATCAAGGAGGACCGTCCATATCGACTCATTATTCTTCTGTAACAAACTCTACAGTGAAATAGCCATTAGGGGTGAAGTACGTTTTATATTCATCTTTCAAATAGAATCTGATATAACCTTGTGTTGTATTTAGCCATCTAGCTTGGGTATAAACTCCTCCATTAGCATCAAATAACAAATTTCCAGCACCGAACTCCCGGAGGGGCAGCAGCGTTCATTCGTCCTGTCTGTGTTTCATTGGCAGTGCTGATTTTAGGGTTTAACTTCGGGTGAATTGTAATTTCCTGGCTGCAAAAGCAACAAATAATGCTGAGACGGCAAAGTTTTTCGGGGGTTTTCCTTTGCCGTCTCAACCATTTTGCGTAAATTTGCAGGCGCAGAGCGGACACTAACGACCGCCCCACGACTATGGAGAAGACCAGACTGCTGCCATCGGGCATTTCGAACTTTGTGCAACTGCGCACGGAGGACAATTATTACACAGACAAGACCATGTACC
>CALEPR010000045.1 GCA_937910665.1 uncultured Selenomonadales bacterium | reverse complement strand
GGAATAAATTGGAAATTTATTTTTCTACTTCGTTGCACTTCACTTGACAATTCAAGAGACAAAATTTTTTTGTTTCCACTTTGGAGGAAAAATTTTTTTCTTCGGAAGAAATTTTCAGCAGTCAAAAAAATTTTTGCTCACCTACGACTGATTGACAATTTTTAAATGATAAATCGCTGTTCATTTGTAAACCAACTGACAACTTCTTTCGCCGAGCCGCGCAGACAAAATAAAATTATTCTGTCGCCCGGCAACAAAATTGTATTTCCGTTTGGAATGTAAGCAGTATTTTTTCTGACGTAAGCGCAAACCAAACAGGATTTCGGCAATTTAACTTCCATCAATTTTTTTCCTTCCGCACGAGTCCCGCGCTGAACAATTACCTCAACTGCCTCAGCTTTCGCGCCTTCCAAAATCGAAACGCGAGTGACTCCCCCGCGTCGAACAAAAGCAAGTACCTCGCTTGCCGACAAAAGTCTTGCGGAAATTACAACGTCCACGCCAACTTTTTCTATCAAGTCAACATACTCTGTCCTGTAAACGCGCACGACAGTTTTTTTCGCGCCGAGATGTTTTGCCAAGAGCGCGAGCATCAAATTTAATCTGTCGTCCTCAGTCAGACAGACAATCGCGTCGGCAGAGGCAACTCCTTCCTCAGTCAAAAGATCGACATTCGCACCGTCGCCGAAAATTGCAATACTGTCGTCGGACAAAATTTCTGCCATCTGCTCGCAACGCATTTTGTCTTTCTCAATGACTTTGACAGAAACTCCGCTTTCATTCAGCTGTTTGACCAGAGCGCGGGCAATTCTTCCTGCGCCGATGATCATAACTCTTTCAAGCGGTCGAGAATTTTGTTGAACAAAATTTGTACTGAATTTTTCTATCGCGTCTGGAAATCCAATAAAGTAGGCATTGTCATGAACTTGGAGAACGTCGTCGCCGTGAGGAATTATCATTCTGTGATCGCGCAGAATTAAACCTGCCAAAACTCCCGAAGGCAATTTCAAATTTTTCAGCGGAACATTTGCAAGCGTACTATGCTTTTTTATCTTCGCCTCGAACAGACGAACTTTTCCTCCGGCGAAGTCATCGACATTGAGAGCGGCGGGAGTCATTAAAATTCTGTAAATTTCCTGCGCGGCGATAAGTTCCGGATTTATCATCAAGTCGATGTCAAAATTTTTTTTCATGTACTCGCGAGCTTCGCCCATGAACTGCATATCGCGAATCCTGGCGATTGTATGTTTCATTCCATGCTTTTTTGCGAGGATACAGGCAACCATATTAACTTCGTCGGTCGCGGTGACCGCAATAAAAATTTCCGCGCCGTTAATGTCGGGATCGTCCAAAGTAATCGGGTTCGCGCCATTTTTATTTATCGTCATAACATCCAGATTTTCTTTCACGGCTGTGAGCTGACTTTCTTCCTTGTCCACGACGACAACTTCAACTTGTTCGTTACTGAGAAATTCGGCGATGGTGTAACCAAGTTTTCCTGCGCCGACAATTACCACACGCATAAAATTTTCACGCCTTCCAATTAAAAAAAGGAATCGAGAATTGCAATTTGCAAAATTTTTCCCGACTCCCCAATCTAAAAAATTTTATTTCGCAGTCATAACCCAGAGCAATTTTTTCTTGGCAAACTTTTTAAGTTTATTGATTTGCGTGTCGTTCAGACTTTTTACGCTGTAAAGTTTCGACGCATCGATAAGCAAAGGAACTTCCTGAAGATTGAAATTGTGAGCCGCTATAAAATCCTTAGCTTCTTTATGCGTGTCAAAAATTGTTCCTGAAAAATCTGTCTCTGAAATTCCTGCGTAAAGTCTTACAGTATCCTCAGCAATTCTGCGAGTAGCTATCTCGCCGTAAATTTCTGCCGTGCCGTCCCAGAAAAGTTCTCCGGTAGTGTAGTCGGAGGTTACGAAACAGCCGCCTTTTTCTTTCAAAATTTCATGAACATTTTTGAAAAGTGCGTCCTGTTGCTCGCGCGACAAGAAAACCAAAACCAATTCCGAAACAATGCAAACCGGACCGTCAATATTTTTTGCCGCCGCCATCATCGCATCATGATCTGTAAAATCTGCCGACGCGATTGTGAAATATTTTAATTGGTCGTCGTCCAAAAACATTGGAACATATTCCTCGACAGCTTCGGCGACTGCAGGAAGTTCAACGCCAACATAATTGATTCCCTTCCTTGCCATGACAATTCCGCGCGGCGAAACTCCGCAGCCCAAGTCCAAAATATTTTTGTAGCCCTGCGATTCAATATATTCATTCAAAGCTGTGTAGTGCATTTCTTGATAAATCGCGTTGGCTTTCTCCACACGCTCGGGATCTCTGGCAGGAACTTTTTTCAAAATATCTGCCGCGCTCAAAGTTCCCAAAAATTCTATCGCCTCAGGAACTCCCGCCTTCGACAACCAATGCAAAGTTATCGGCGCAGTGTAACTAACTGATTCAAACTCCGCACCTGTTTCTTCAGCAAAAACTTTTTGCGAAAAATTCCCGCAAATCGTCGCACAGAAAAAAGTTACTGCAAAAATCGCGACAAAAATTTTTTCTTTCAACAAAACCACTCCTTTTTGTTTAATTGGAAAGATGAAAAGTTAGAAACTGTAGTCACAGTTTCTTAGGGCTTAGGAATTAGAGACTAGGAGTTAGATTTTTTTCTAACAACTAACAACTAACAACTAATTCCTCACTCCTCATTCCTAACTCCTAATTGTTTTCTGCAGCTTTGTGTTCCGCAATAATTTTTTCTGCAAGTTTGTCAGGCATCGGGTCGTAGCGCGAAAATTTTACGCTGTATGAGCCGCGTCCTTGAGTTTGACTTCTTAAATCAGTTGCATACTTGTAAAGCTCGGAGGCGGGAACGTAGGCTTTAATTTCCGTCATTCCTTTGCCTTTCGGATCTGTTCCGAGAACTCTGCCGCGTCTGGAATTTAAATTGCCGATAATGTCACCCATGTAAGCGTCGGGAACTAAAACCGTAACTTCATCGATCGGTTCAAGCAAAATTGGATTAGCCATGAGAACACCTTTTTTTATTGCGATCGACGCAGCCATTTTAAACGCCGCCTCACTTGAATCGACAGGGTGACTCGAGCCGTCGTATAAATCGACTTTGACATTGACGACAGGATAACCTGCGATAACTCCTTCAGCCAAAGTTTCAAAAGTTCCTTTCTCGACTGCGGGGAAGAAATTGCGCGGAACGCTGCCGCCGAAAACTTGATCTGTCGTGAAAACATTTCCGTCGCGAACATTTGGATCTGTATCTTTCGCCGGGCCAATTTTCAGCCAAACATCGCCGTACTGACCATGACCGCCGGATTGTTTTTTGTGTTTGCCTTGAACTTCGACATTTTTGCGAATAGTTTCGCGGTAGTCAACTCTCGGCTCGCCAAGAACCATTTGCACTCCGAATTTGCGCTGAATTTTTTCTCCCAAGATATCGAGATGAACTTCCCCGACTCCGCTCAAAATAGTTTGCTTGGTTGCTTTATCTTTGACAAGTTTAATTGTCTGATCTTCGTCCTGTTGGCGGCGAATCGCGCTGATAACTTTGTCCTCCTCGCCTTTCTTGACTGAGCTGACAGCCATCGCCAACATCGGTTCAGGAAATTCAATGCGCTCATATTTAATCGGCGAACTTTTTTCGCAAAGCGTATCGCAAGTTTTTGCGTTTGCAAGTTTTGAAGTAACAACAATGTCGCCTGCATGAGCAACGTCGAGGTTAATTTGTTTCTTGCCTTGCATTGTGAAAAGTCCGCTGATTCTTTCCTGTCCTTCGCTGCCGTCGCCGTAAAGTTGATAAGTTGCGTCTGCTTTCATGTCGCCGCTGAAAATTCTGATATAACTCATTCTGCCGACGAAAGGATCGACCATAGTTTTCCAAATTTGTCCGCTGAAAGGATCGGTAACTTTCCGCTCAACCAAGTCGTCGTTGTTCGGATTGATTCCGTCGTAAGTCCTGGTATTCGGCGCAGGAATATCTTCAACAATTCTGTTCAGAAGTTTATCAATTCCAATATTTTTCAGCGCACTGCCGACAAAGACCGGGAAAACTTTTGCTTGACGAACACCTTCTGCAAGAGCTTCGGCAATTTGATTTTCATCTAAATTGTCTGTGTCGCCTTCAAGATATTTTTCCATAAGTTCGTCATTGTATTCTGCAATCACGTCGAGCATTTCAAGGCGTTCGGTTTCTACTTCGTCCTCCAAGTCGGCTGGAATTTCATTTTTGACTTCCTCTTTAAGTTTGGAATAAACTTTTACAACGTCGATAACTCCTTTGAAAGAATTTTCTTTGCCGATTGGAATTTGAACAGGAATGACATTGTTGCCGAATTTTGATTTGATGTCGTCCAAAGTTTTGCGGAAGTCGGCGTGCTCGCGATCCATCTTGTTGATAAAAATTGCGCGGGGAAGTTTCAAACTTTCTGCCAACGCCCAAGCCTTTTCAGTTTCAACTTCAACGCCCGCATTTGCCGCGACAATAATTAACGCTGCGTCTGCAGCTTTCATCGCGCCCATGACTTCTCCGACAAAGTCAGGATAACCGGGCGTATCAATGAAGTTGATTTTGTAATTTTTCCATTCGGTGACGGCAAGAGCGTCAGTGATTGTCATTTTGCGTTTAGTTTCCTCAGGTTCAAAATCCAAAAGACTTGTGCCGTCGTCAACTTTGCCGAGACGTTTCGCCACGCCGGTATTAAAAATGCACGCGTCAAGCAAACTTGTTTTGCCGGTTTTTCCATGACCTGCAACTGCTACATTTCTGATAAATTCGCTTGCGTAATCTTTCATTAAAAAAACCTCCATAAATGTTTTGTGTTTTGATAATAGATTTTTAATTTCTAGGAAAGTTTATTTTATCCTGCAAAAAAGTTAGTCGTGAGCAGTTTGCAGAGCGACAGAAAATTTTTACAAACTGCCGAAGCGCAAATTATTATAACATATTTCAAGACAAGAAAAATATGTTATAATCGCTTCAGAAAAAAATTTTGGAGGAAATATGAGCGAAGGAATTTTATATTTAGTCGCCACGCCGATTGGAAATTTGGAAGACATGACTTTTCGCGCAGTGAAAATTTTGCGCGGAGTCGATTTAATTGCGGCGGAGGACACGCGGCACACGCGAAAACTTTTGACGCATTTTGAAATCCATACGCCGCTTGTCAGGTACGACGAATTTTCAAAAGTTCAAAGCGGAAAAAAAATTTTGCAAGAACTTTTGTCAGGAAAAAATGTTGCCTGTGTCAGCGATGCCGGACTCCCTGCAATTTCGGATCCAGGAGCGGACTTGGCGAAACTTGCGATAGAAAATAAAATCCAAGTTTGTCCGATTCCCGGAGCAAATGCTGCCTTGAGTGCGTTAATCTGTTCCGGCTTGGATACGACAAAATTTTTCTTTGCAGGATTTTTGCCGAAGTCCGCGAAAAGTCGAAAAGATTTTTTGGAAAAAATTTCTGTGCGGGAGGAGACTTTAATTTTTTATGAATCGCCTCACAGGTTGAAAAAATTTCTTGCCGAGCTGAAAGAAATTTTCGGCGACAGAAATATTTCAATCGCTCGCGAACTTACAAAAGTTCATGAAGAATTTTTGCGCGGAAAAATTTCTGAACTTGAAAATATTTTCGACGAACCGAAAGGCGAATTTGTCATAGTGGTCGAAGGCAATTTAAATTCCGAAACAAATTTTGAAATTGTAGGCGCGGAAAATTTTCTCGACTGTTACAAAAATTTAATTGCTGAAGGTATTGACAAAAAATCTGCAATAAGACAAACTACAAAAAAATTTAATTTAAGTCGACGCGAAGTTTATAATGCCGTCGTCGAGTTAGAAAAAAAATGATGAAGGGGAAATTTAAATGGCAAACTTAGTTAAAGCTATTATTGGAGGCGACGATTTTCAAACTGAAATTTTAGTTCGCGGTTTGACAGTTCATGGACCTGCCGATGCTTATTGTGTTGGACATTGCAGCGATCAACTCGGCAACAAACTTCAGTCAAGGTACGGCGTTAAATTTGTAAAAAATATTATCGAACTCATTCCAAATTCCGCGATTGTCTTTCTGTCTTTCAATCCTGCCGACGCAAATAATTTGTTGGCTCGCGTCGCCGAAAAAGTAAACGACTGGACTTTAATTGTTTCTGCGATTCATGATTTGAAATTGGACACGCTGCAATATTTTTTCAAGAAAAATGAAATCGTCCGCCTTAATATAAATCCTTCTGTCGTCGCGGGCGAAGGACTTGGAGCTTATGCGCTCAGCAAAAATGCATCGACGGACGCAAACAGCATGGCTCAGATTGTTTTGAAATCTTGCGGCGATGTTATTGCCGTGAAAAACGAATATGAATTTGAAGAAATTGCCCACTACCTCACGGCGAATACTTATCTTTCTTACGTCGTGATCCAGACCATGATCAAAAGCGCAAAGCAAGTCGGAATGGCACCGAAGGAAGCCGCACTCGCAGTAAAAAAACTTTTGAGCGGTTCAATAAAAACTATGATCGATTATGGAAATGAAACTTCAGACATAATTCGCCGCGCAGTCAATGATAAAAAAGTTCAAGGCGAAGCGTTGAATTTGATGGACAGTTACGGACTCACAAAAGATTTGATGCAAAATATTACTGCGCCGCCTGAACTCGAGGACACGACAGATCCTTCAGAAGATCCAAAAAATTTCAGGATGCACTATCAGTGGTCGTGACAAAAAATTTTTCCGACAAAAAAACCTGCCAAAGATTTTTTTCTTCGACAGGCTTTTTTTTATTTAAAGAGCGTTCACAATTTTTTTAAAATCTTTTCCGCGCTCCTCAAAGTTGTCATACATATCAAAACTGGCGCAAGCAGGACTGAGCAAAACAATTTGCGGGGGCTTTGCAATTTTTCTTGCGAAGTCTACAGCTTTTGGCATCGAGTAACCTGATTCAAAAATTTTTTCGGCGGCAAAATTTTTTTCAAGCGCGAAGTTTTTAAATCTTTCCGATGCGTCGCCAACCAAAATTAAATTATCGACGCGCTGTTTGACAAGTTCCATGAAGTCGGTTAAGTCAGTCAACTTGTCGTCGCCGCCGGCAATCAAAATTATATTTTTTGGAAAAGTTTCCAGAGCTTTTATCGCCGAGTCGGTATTTGTGGCTTTAGAGTCATTGTAATATTTCACGCCGTCGAGTTCGCGAACAAATTCAATTCTGTGTTCCACGCCTTGAAAAGTTTTCAGGACTTCGGAAATTTTTTCAGCTGTCGCTCCCGCCAAAAAAGCTGTCATCGATGCGGCAAGAGCATTTTCGACATTGTGACCGCCTTTAATTCCAAGTTCGTCGACGCTGCAAAGTTTAAAAATTTTTCCGCCGAACTTTATGACAAGTTCATTCCTAATTCCTAACTCCTCATTCCCAATTAAAAATGCGCCTTCGTCGAGTTCAACTTTTCTGCTGAAGTAAAAAACTTTGCACTTTGCGCGGGATTTAATTTCGCGAACAAGTTCATCATCGAAATTCAAAACCAAAAAATCTTTCTCATCTTCCTGCGCGAAAATTTTTTCTTTCATCGCCTGATAAATTTCCATGCTGCCATGTCGTTTCAAATGGTCGGGCGTGATATTTAAAATTGCGGAAACTTTCGGCTTGAAATTGTTCGTCGCCTCCATCTGATAACTTGAAATTTCTGCGGCAATCGCTCCGCCTTCGCCGACTTCGAGCGCAACTTCAGAAAGAGGAACACCAATATTTCCTCCCACGCCTACTTTGTCGAAAGAAGTTTCAAGCAAAAGTCCAAGCAAAGTTGTCGTGGTAGTTTTTCCGTTCGTCCCTGTCACTGCAAAAATTGGAGACTTCGCCAAGTCAAAAGCAAATTCGACTTCGCTGATGACAGGAATTTTTTTCGCCAACGCAGTTTGCAAAATTGGAATTTTAATCGGCACGGCAGGAGAAACAATTATCAAGTCAATTCCTTCAAGCAAAGTTTCATTTTGCGAACCGAAAGACAAATTTATTTTCAAGTTCCTGAGTTCCGAAAAATCAAATTTAATTTCGGATTCTTGTTTCGCGTCGCTCAAAGTAACTTTCGCGCCGAATTTTTTTGCAACTTTCGCCGCCGCAAATCCGCTGATTCCCGCACCTATCACCAAAACATTTTTATTTTTTAAATCCATGTCCTTCACTTCCAAAAAATTTTTCCAAAAAAATTTTCCCCTACCCTTTTCAGTCAAATGGATCTGTCTGTTATTTTTTTCGCTGAATTAAGTACTGAACAATTTCGCGCAGGAAGTCTGCCTCTTCGCCGAAGTCTTTTAAGTCGTCGAGCGCATTTTGAATTGTTTCGCTTGCAAGTTTTTTCGCCTCGTCCAACGAAGTCAAAGTTACATAAGTTGCTTTCAAATTTTTTTTGTCGCTGCCGACAGGTTTTCCAATATAATTTTCTTCTCCTTCAACGTCCAAAATATCATCAGTAATTTGAAAAGCCAAGCCGAAATTTTCTGCGTAATTTGTTAGCGCGGAAATTTTTTGATTGTTCGCTCCGGCTAAAATTGCTCCCGATCTGATCGCGGCTCTGAAAAGTGCTCCGGTCTTTCCTAAATGCATTTTTTTCAGCGTCGCCAAGTCAATTTTTTTTCCTTCAGATTCCAAGTCAATCGACTGCCCGCCGACCATTCCCGACGCTCCCGCCGCTTTTGAAAGTTCCACCGCAACTTCCAGCAAGACAGGATACTTGACATTTTTCTGACGGCTAATCACTTCAAAAGCCAAAGTTAAAAGTGCGTCGCCTGCCAAAATTGCCATCGCCTCTCCGAAAACTTTGTGGCTCGTCAATTTTCCGCGTCTGTAATCTGAATTGTCCATCGCAGGCAAGTCGTCGTGAATCAGCGAGTAAGTGTGAATCATTTCAAGCGCACTTGCCACCGACAAAAAATTTTCGCCTTTAATGCCGTGAGCTCCAACTGCATCCGCCGCCGCCATTAAAAGTATCGGGCGAATTCTTTTCCCGCCGGACATTAAACTGTATTCCATCGCTTGATAAAGTTTCTGATCGAGAATCGGAGTTTGTTTGAGTTCCTGCAGCAAATGTTCCTCGATAAGTTTTGCTCTGTGTTCCATTAAATATTTAAACATTTTTTTGCTCTCCTTAGTGGTGGAAAAGTCTGATATGCGTCATAGCCATTGCAATATTATATTTGTCGCAAGTTTCGATAACATTGTCGTCGCGAATTGAGCCGCCGCTCTGCGCGATAAATTCCACGCCGGATTTGCGAGCGCGTTCAATGTTGTCGCCGAAAGGAAAAAAAGCATCTGAGGCGAGGGAAACGCCTTTAAAATTTTTCAGCCAAGATTTTTTTTCTGCGTCGGAAAATTTTTCAGGTCTTTCGGTGAAAATATTTTTCCAGTTGTCGCCTTCAAGTAAATCTTCGCTTTCATTTCCAATATAAACATCAATGGCGTTATCTCTGTCAGGTCTTTTTATGTCAGACTTAAAAGGCAAATTTAAAACTTGAGGACTTTGACGCAGAAACCAAAAGTCAGCTTTATTTCCAGCCAACCTTGTGCAGTGAACGCGACTTTGTTGACCTGCGCCAATTCCGATTGCCTGTCCGCCTTTCGCATAGCAAACCGAATTTGACTGAGTATATTTTAAAGTTATCAGCGCGATTAACAAATCAAGTTTCGCCGCATCGGAAAAATTTTTATTTTTTGTCGGAATATCTTTCAAGCAGTCGGCAGAAATTTTTATATCATTTCGGAGCTGTTCAAAAGTTACGCCGAAAACTTGTTTGCGCTCCAAACTTTCAGGCTTGAAATTTTCATTCATCTTTAGGACAAGATAATTTCCTTTGCGTTTCGATTTTAAAATTTCCAGAGCCTTTGGAGAATAACTCGGCGCAATAATTCCGTCGCTGACTTCATGTTTCAAATAATTTGCCGTCGACTCATCGCACTCGTCGGACAAAATTGCAAAATCGCCGTAAGAACTCATTCTGTCTGCGCCGCGAGCTCGAACATAAGCCGCCGCCTGCGGAGAAAGTTCCTCGCCTTCCGCAAAATAAATTTTTTTCAAAATGTCATCGAGCGGAATACCGACCGCAGCTCCAGCCGGACTGACATGTTTAAAACTTGCCGCCGCAGGAAGTTTTGAAACTTCTCTCAATTCGCGAACAAGTTGCCAACCGTTCAGTGCGTCCAACAAATTTATATAGCCCGGCTTTCCATTCAGAACTTCAAAAGGCAATTCTTCGGATTCCACAAAAACTTTTGCAGGTTTCTGATTCGGATTGCAACCATACTTCAATTCAAGTTCAGTCATAAAAAATTTCCCTCCTTAATGCCAAAAGGCGAGAACTACCGAACGTTCTCGCCTTCTTTGCCGCTATTTTCCTTCTTACCTTCGCCATCAGTAAGTCCCTCGCGAAGTATATTAACACAGATATAAAATTTTGACAAGAAAAATTTTTCTGCAGAGAAAATTTAAGAACTTGTATTCACGGCGTATAAATCTTCCTGCAATTTATCTTCGCGATATTAAAGGATAAAAAATCTTCGCGGCGAAAAATATTTTTCATGAAAATTGGAAAGGACGGATTGATTTGAAAAATTTTGAAAAGTGGCAGGGTTGCGGGAATGATTTTGTGATTATCGACAGCCGCGAAGATAAAAAAATTTTTGATGCGGAAAAAATTATTAAAATTTGTGACAGACATTTTGGAATTGGTGCGGACGGCGTAATTTATGTTTTGCCTTCCGAAGTCGCCGACGTTAGAATGAGAATTTTTAATGCCGACGGAACGGAGGCGGAAATGTGCGGAAATGGAATCAGATGCTTTGCAAAATTTCTTGCTGAAAAAAATCCTGTCGAAAATTTGAAAGTTGAAACAGGCGCCGGAATTTTAACTGTTAAGATCGATAAAAATTCTGTGACTGTAGACATGGGAGAGCCGATTTTGGAAGCTGAAAAAATTCCTGTCGCGGGTTTCGGAAATAAAAAAATTATCGCGGAGGAAATCGAAGTTGCAGGAAAAATTTTTAAAATGACCTGCGTTTCGATGGGAAATCCCCACTGCGTAATTTTTGTTGACGATTTGGAAAAAATAAATCTTGCCGAACTCGGTCCGAAGTTTGAAGTTCATGAAAAATTTCCGCGACACACTAATACAGAATTTGTCCAGGTTGTCGGCGAAAATATTTTGCGTATGCGAGTCTGGGAACGCGGCAGCGGAATTACTTTGGCTTGCGGAACGGGAGCATGCGCGACTGCCGTTGCCGCGAATTTAAATAATTTTGCCGGAAAAAATTGCACTGTTCAACTTGACGGTGGAATTTTAAAAATTGATTGGCGCGAAGATAATCATATTTTCATGACAGGTGCGGCTGAAAAAGTTTTCACGGGGCAAATTGATTTTTAGTTTTTCGCCGGTCAGGAAAAAAATTTTCCCCCAACAAAAAAACTCCGACAAATTTTTCCTGCCGAAGTTTTTTCGATAAAAATTTTTTTCTCAACTTCTGAATTTAATTTTTGAATTATCAAATTAAATCTTCAACATCTCGCTCGACAATTTCGCCGTCGGAATTTCTGCAAATAACTTTTTTGATCTGTGCATTTTTTATCATTCGACGGCAGAGAAGACAAGGATCTCCCGACGCAAAACTTCCGTCCGCAGAATTTATTCCGACAATGTAAATTGTTGCGCCTTGCATCTTCAGTGGATCGGCGTTGATAATCGCATTTTGTTCGGCATGAACCGCGACGCAAAGTTCATAGCGTTCGCCTTTCGGAACTTTCAAACGCTCACGCTCACAAGTTCCCGAGTCCAAACAATTAACTTCACCGCGAGGAGAACCGTTGTAACCTGTGCTGATGATGATATTATCTTTAACAATAATTGCACCATAACGACGACGCAAACAAGTCGAACGCTTGCCAACTTCCAGGGCAATATTTAAAAAGTATTCGTCCCACTCCGGGCGAATATATTTTTCTGCCATAAAACTTCCCTCCAAAAAATAATCTTGAAAAATTTTAACTTCACCGTGAAGTAATTGCAAATTTTTTTGAAAAACTTTTTGGAAGAAATTCTTCAAAGAAAAAAAATTTTTTTACTGAACTGAATCAAATCCAAGTTGAAGTGCCAACATATTTTGTTCGACTGTGTGCGGAGGAACTCTGTGAGCCACAGCTTTTTTTATCGTCTCGAACTCCACAAGTTTTGTAACTTTAACCAAAACGCCGAGCGCGACGATATTTGCAAATAAACTTTTTCCAACTTTTTCCACAGCCAATTTTGTGATCGGTACGCGAATAATATTTTTAAAGTTCGGCGAAGTCGGAACTAAATCATCGTCCAAAATCAAAACGCCTTCAGAATTTAAATCAGAAAAATATTTGTCAGCCGCCTTCTGCGTCATCGCCAAAACAAAGTCAGGATTTTTTACATGCGGATGAAAAATTTTTTCGTCATCGATAATTACTTCAGACTTCGACGCTCCGCCGCGTGCCTCCGGTCCATAAGATTGAGATTGAACAGCTTGCTTGCCTTCCGAAACTGCCGCCTCAGCCAAAATTATCGCCGCAGTAATTACGCCTTGCCCGCCACTGCCTGAAAGTCTTAATTGTTTTCTCATTATAAAAACCTCATTGTTTAAAAATTTTTGAACGCGGTTATTGGTTCTAAATTTTTACGACATTAAATCGCACTTACAGGGTCAAGCGTCACGCTTTCCTCCAGCAAGTTCTTGAACATGATGATAAGCCGCGTCATAAGTTTCAGTTTCAGCTTTGTAAAAAAGTCCGATTGGAAATTTGTCGCCAACTTTTTTGTCGTCGGAAAGTTTATCCCAAGCATTTTTCATGACAGCATTGTCACGTATCCAAGACATCATCTTTGCAGGTTCGCCGATTTTATTTCTGCGACCGTAAGCTGTCGGACATTGGACAAGTGCTTCGATAAAACTGAAACCTTTGTTGTCCATGCCTTCCTCAATCATCTTAACCAAGTGCTGAACGTGAAAAGCAGTTGAACGCGCAACATAAGTTGCACCTGCCGCCTCCGCAAGTTTACAAGCGTCGAAAGGTCTGTCAATCGAGCCGTAAGGAGCAGTCGTCGCTTTTTTTCCGAGCGGAGTCATGGGCGATGCTTGTCCGCCTGTCATGCCATAAATATTGTTGTTAAATAAAATTACAGTCAAGTCAACATTTCTGCGGCAGCCGTGAATAAAATGATTTCCGCCAATCGCTGTACAATCTCCATCGCCGGTGATGACTACAACATTGAGGTCGGGATTTGCCATTTTAATTCCTGTGGCGAAAGGAATTGCTCTGCCGTGCGCCGTGTGCAAAGTATCAAAGTCCATGTAACCTGACGCACGCGAACTGCAACCAATTCCCGAAACTATAATCGTGTTGTCTTGAGTCCAGCCATCTTTTTTCTCAATAGCTTGAACAATAGCTTTCATTGCAATTCCATTTCCGCAACCGGGGCACCACAAATGCGGCAGTCGATTCTGCCTGAAAAATTTTTCATAACTTCTTTCAATCATTTGCCGCTCACCTCCGAAACAAATTCATCAATCGCCGATTCAATTTCTTCCGGCTCAAAAATTGTCATGTCATATTTCGCACAAAGTCGAACAGGACATTTGCCCATTGCCGCACGTTGAACTTCTCCGACAATCTGACCGAAATTTAATTCCGCGACCAAAATCCCGCGAACTTTTTTAGCAATTTCAAAAATAATTTTATCAGCGAAAGGCCAAATTGTTATCAGCCTGACGAAACCGACTTTCAAACCTTTCTTGCGAGAATTTAAAACTGATTCGTAAGCCGTCCGCGCAGTTCCTCCGAAGGCAACAACTGCAAATTCTGCGTCGTCCATAAATTCCTGCTGAACTTCAATAATTTCATCAGCCGCGCGAGAAATTTTTTCATGCATGCGGCGAATTGATTCTTCAGTAATTTTCGGACTGCCGACAGGGAAACCTGTTTCGTCGTGAATCAAGCCTGTAACGTGGACGTGATAACCTTCGCCGAAGTTCGCGACGTTCGGAACTAAATCTGTGTCAGGCGCGTAAGGTTCATAACCTTCAGCGCGAGTTTTTTTCGGAGTTCGACGCGGATAAATTTCAATTTCATTTTCTGCAGGAAGTTCTACATTTTCGCGCAGGTGACCGACAATTTCATCAGCCAACAAAATTACAGGCGTTCTAAATCTTTCAGCGTAATTGACAGATTTAACAGCAAGGTCGAACGCCTCGCGAACACTCCAAGGACTCAACGCGATTATCGAATGATCTCCGTGAGTTCCCCACCTTGCCTGCATAACGTCGCCTTGACTCGGTGCAGTCGGCTGACCTGTCGAAGGACCGACGCGCTGAACATTTACAATCACGACAGGAATTTCAGCCGCCGAAGCGTAACCAATTAACTCCTGCTTCAAAGAAATTCCGGGACCCGACGACGCAGTTAAAACTTTTTTTCCTGCAAGCGACGCACCGAGAACAACTCCCATGCTTGCAATTTCGTCCTCCATCTGAATAAAAGTTCCGCCGACTTTCGGCAAAAGTTTTGCCATACCTTCAGCAATTTCTGTGGACGGCGTGATTGGATAGCCGCCAAAAAATCTGACACCGGCGGCAAGTGCGCCTTCCGCGATCGCCTCGTTGCCTTGCATAAGTTTCGCGCTCATTTCGCCGCCTCCTTTTCCTGTTTCAATTTATCGACAAAAATCGCGTAGTCCGGACAACGCAACTCACATTGACCGCACGCAATACAATTTTCAGGATGCGCCACAAAAACTTTTCCAAGCGCATCGATTTCCAAAACTTTTTTCGGACAAAATTCCGCACAAATTCCGCAGCCTTTGCACCTCTCAAGTTTCAGATTAAATTCTGACTTCATCCAAAGCCCTCCAAAAATTTTATAAAAAAAATAACTTGCAAATTATATCACGCAAAAATTTTTTCTGCAAAATTCTCGGCTAATGTATTCAGTGTACTTTTTGCTCAGATATTCCAGACAAAAAATTAGTGTGGTAGAAATAATTTTCCAATAAAAATTTTACACTTCAACTTTAATATTACTCTGACAATTATTACTCCGACGACCATAAATGCAAATATGTTTGTAAAAACTTTGTTTTACTCAAAGAACTAAAAATTTTTTTGGAGAATTTTAATCGCCGGAGTAATATTAAAACATCGTCTTGAAAATTTTTGGCAAGTTGAGCGAAAATTAGATTCATATATTGAAACAAATTTCGACTGTGTCAGAAATTTTGTGTAAGTTCAATCAAAAAGTGCGTCAGCA
>CALEPR010000044.1 GCA_937910665.1 uncultured Selenomonadales bacterium | reverse complement strand
ATTCAAACAATATAAAATCTTTAATTTTTTGATGTACCCCCACAACGAGTTAATTTAAAATATCTGCGTTGCCACTTTCCTCCGTTAATGCGAGAGGAGGTGAAATGCAATGGACACTGTCTTTGACATAATATTTTGGGTTAGCGTAGGTGTTGACTCAAACTTCATCTACGACTGGCTCAAGAAAAAAGTTAGAAAGGACTAACGTCCGTTGCTAGCGTTCATAAATGACGCAACCCCCAAGAAGTTCAGCCAAAACCTCAAGGGGGCTTTTTTTGCGCCAGATCTTTCGATCGCAATGGACACTGTCAGAAATTATCTATATCTTATTTCCGCAAAAATTTTAGCATAACAAAAACTTTTTTGCAACTTTTAGTGACGCAAAGATTTTAAATAAATTTTTTCGTCAATATGTGCAGTTAAGACAGAAGAAATCCCGCACTCTTCTCGCGTCTCTGATGAACCTGTAAATTTTTCTAAAACTCTACGCCGTCGGAGCAAAGTTTTTGAATAAGTTCATCAAGTTTGCTCATTGTGTTTTCTCCTGAAATTGATTTTTGGAAAAAATTTTCTGCGAGCGAGGTTCGGTAATCCTGAAATCATAAACTGAAAAAAATTATTTTCCGTGTTTCGCCAAACGTTGCAAATATTTTCCATACTCATTTTTTGCGAGCGGTGCGGCAAGTTTCAAAAGTTGTTCCTCATCAATGTAACCCATTCTGTAGGAAATTTCTTCAATGCAGGAAACTTTCAAACCTTGACGCTGTTGGATTGTGTGGACAAATTCTCCGGCTTGCAAAAGCGACTCGTGAGTTCCTGTATCCAGCCAAGCATAACCGCGACGCATTTTTTCCACGCGCAATTTTCCGCGCTCCAAATAAATTTTATTTACGTCGGTAATTTCAAGTTCTCCACGCGCAGAAGGTTTAATAGACTTCGCAACGTCAACAATATCTTTGTCGTAAAAATATAAACCTGTGACGGCGTAATTTGAGCGAGGTTCTTTTGGCTTTTCTTCCAGAGAAATTGCTTGACCTGTTTCGCGATTGAACTCGACAACGCCGTAATTTTCCGGATCATTCACATAGTAAGCAAAAACTGTCGCGCCGTCGTCTTGGCTTGCCGCATGTCTGACAAGTTTTGAAAAATCTGTGCCGTAAAAAATATTGTCGCCCAAAACCAACGCGCAACCTTCGCCGCCGATAAATTCTTCGCCAATCAAAAATGCTTGAGCAAGTCCTTCGGGTTTCGGCTGAACTGCGTAGGAAATTTTCAAACCGAGTTGAGAGCCGTCGCCGAGTAAAGTTTTGAACAGGTGAGAATCTTGCGGAGTGTTGATAATTAAAATTTCTTTGATTCCTGCCAACATCAAAGCCGACAGCGGATAATAAATCATCGGCTTGTCATAAACCGGCATCAACTGTTTCGTGACAACTTCGGTCAGCGGATAAAGTCGCGTTCCCGAACCTCCTGCTAAAATTATTCCTTTTTTAATCATAAAATCTCCTCCTTCTAATAATTAGGAGTTAGGAGTGAGGAAATAAAATTCCTCATTTCTCTTTCCTAATTGAATATAAAATTTCTCCGTCGCGCAGTTCAACTTCATCAAATTTTAAATTCGGCGGCAAACTTTCTCTGTCCAAAATTTTCAGTTCGCCCAAAAATCTATCCAAGTTTACATGACGCAAGAGAGCATTTTTTACATTTAAGCGTGTCGCCTGAAAATAAATATTTCCGTTGTCAACCAAAAAAATTCCTGCCAAGTCAATGTCAGCAGTTCTCCCCATAATTTTAACTTGTCCTTTTGCAGAAATTTCCTGCGCCGTGATTTTTATTTCAGCATTTTCAAGTTTATCAACTTTCCTCGCGACAAAAGATTTTAAATCTTCCTCGCCGATAACTCCATGAAGTTCAAGTTTATCGACCGACTTTAAAATTTTGTCCGCGCGTTCCTTGTCGGAAAGTTCAGCGGAAGGAAATAAAATTTCTTTCATATCAAGCTGAATTTTTTCGCCTTCCAGAGATAAATTTGTAAAATCTATTTCGCCAATTCTGCCTTGCCTCGCCGCCGCATGAATTTTGTCAATTTCGCCGAGCGCAATTTTTGCATTTGGCGACGAACTTAAATCAATATCAATTTCCTGCGCCGCCGTAGACTTTGCAATTTGTTCCTGCAAAAGATTTTCTACAGTTCGCGGCAAGACAATTTCCAAAATCACCAAAAGTACAATCAGCAAAAACGCCATTAAAGTTAAAAATTTTTTCATTGTGGTTTTCTCCTCTAGAATTGGTGATTTATTCCGCTCTGTTTCATAACTTCATTGGCAGTGTGACGTGATTTTATTTTTCCGTCCACTACAAAATGTTTATTGCTTATTGGACTGTACCAAATATCGTGGTAGCCTTTGCCGTGCCTTACAAACTTGCAACCGTTTGCGGCAAGGATGACTCTAACTTTCTTTTCGTACTCAGCCATTATGCAGTTGCCATTCTTTCGTGCCGGCTGTAAACAAAGTTCAAACCGTCGCGCCATTCAAGATTATTTAACGCAATAATTTCAGGCGCAACAAGTTTCACTCGCTCAACTAACTTATCCGGTGAATCGGATTCAAGAGCCAATGGAATTTCGTCGTTGGTTGCAATCCAAACTTCGGCTTCATCGTCCCAAAAAAGTTGAATTGTGTATTCCGACATACAATCACCCCAAAATAGTTGTTAGTAGTTAGATGTTAGTGGTTAGAAAAAATCTAGCCCCTAGTTCCCCGCCCCTAACTTTCAATCTTTCCATCACAATTACACAGAAATATTTGCTTTCATTGCGAGGTAGGCGCGAATAAAATTATCAATCTCGCCGTCCATAACTGCCTGAACATTTCCTGTTTCTTCATTCGTCCGCAAATCTTTAACCATCGTGTACGGCTGGAAAACATAAGAGCGAATTTGACTGCCCCACTCAATTTTCATTCTGTCTCCTTCAAGTTTGGCAATTTCTTCTTCCTTCTTCTCAAGTTCAAGTTCAAAAAGTTTTGCGCGGAGCATTTTTAAACATTGTTCCTTGTTTTGAAGTTGAGAGCGTTCATTCTGACATTGGACAACAATTCCTGTCGGGATATGCGTCATTCTGACTGCAGAGGAAGTTTTGTTAATGTGCTGACCTCCTGCGCCGCTCGCTCGGTAAGTGTCAACTCGAACGTCTGCCATATTTATGTCGACTTCAACAGCGTCATCAATCTCCGGCATAATGTCACAGGCAGAAAAGGAAGTATGCCTTCTTGCATTTGAATCGAAAGGCGAAATTCTGACAAGTCGATGGATACCTTTTTCCGATTTCAAAAAACCATAAGCGTTGTGACCTTTCACAAACAAAGTCACAGATTTTATTCCTGCCTCGTCGCCCGGCAAAATGTCTGCAGTTTCGATTGTAAATCCATGACGCTCCGCCCAACGCGTATACATTCGCAAAAGCATCTGAGTCCAATCTTGCGCCTCTGTTCCGCCTGCACCTGCATGCAAAGTTAAAATTGCGTTGTTCGCGTCGTAAGGTTCTGAAAGTAAAATTTCCAGACGCAAACTTTCCAGACCGGATTTAATTTTTTCAATCTCGGCAGAAATTTCTTCTTCCTGCGAAGTGTCATTTTCTTCCAATGCAAGTTCAAGTAAAATTTGTGCGTCGTCAAACTTCGACAAAAGATTTTTATAAACTTCCAAACCAGACTTCAAGCCGTTCAGTTCCTGAGTAATTTTTTGTGCGCTGTCGGGATTGTCCCAGAAAGTCGGCTCGCCCATTTTGTATTCAAGTTCTGCAATTTTTTCTTCCTTGCGAGCGATGTCAAAGTGAATCCCCCATTTCATTCAGCTTTTCGCGCAGTGCGGTGAGTTCGACTTTTTTATCTTCAAGCATTCAATCACTTCCTTTTTAGTTGTTAAAATCGATTGATTATATCACGCCTAAAAAATTTATACTACCTGCCGCTGTAAAAAAAAAAATTTTGTGATATAATTTCTGAAAAAATTTTTGTGAAGTTTCGACAGAGAGGATAAGAATTATGAAATTGGAAAAAATTTTAATCGCATCCTATGTTGCTTTCATAATTTTATTTTACCTTGCGCTTAATTTAGAAATCGAAATAGTTGTCAAATATGCCGACGTTATTGAATTGATTGGCTTTGTTTTTTCTGTCGCTTTGATGACTATCGGAATAAAAAAACATTCGCCTGAGCGACGACTTCCTTGGAAAATTTTTTTGGTCGCGATAATTGCTTATGGCATTGGCGATTTAATTTGGGCGTACCATGAAGATTTTCTTGGAATAGTTTCAAATTCTCCTTCGATCTGTGATGTCTTTTACGTTCTCAACACCTTTATTTATTGCGTCGGTTTGCTTGTCTATTTGAAACAACTGCAAACGATCAGTTTTATGGCACTGTCTTTCGATATGTTTATTTCAACTTTCGCGGCGGCAGGAATTATGTACAATCTCATGATTGTGCCAATCTTGGAAAGTCCGACAGTTGATTATCTGCAAATTTTTTTACAAATTCTTTATGCCACAGTCGATTTTTCTTTGATGGTTGGAATTTTGCTTTTAATTTTCGGCGTGGACGACAGAATTATTTTTGAGCGCGAAAATATTTTTTTGGCTTGGGCATTTCTGCTGACTTTTGTCCTCGACGAAATTTCAATTTTTGAAACGCTTTACAATGTCGATTTCGGAGAAATGATTGAACCGCTCTGGTCGCTGAGTTGTTTTTTCTTCGCTGTCGCCTCGCTCTATCCTTCCAAAGAAAAAATTCCTATGTCGAGATTTTTTACTTTTACTTCGCGAATGGAGAGAACTTTGCTTTACTCCAGAATGTTAATTCCATATTTCTACACTTTTATGCTTTTGGTTTTAATCGGGGCGCAATATGATTTATTTAATCCGCTGTTTTTGTGGGCGATTTGTTTAATAATTTTAATCTCGGCAAGACAAATTTTGGTTTTGGAGCGAAACAAAAAACTTTTGCGAATGATTCGGAAGAACGAGGAAAAATTAAATTTGCAAAATTTAGAACTGCAAAGACTGAATCAGCAAATTCTGCGCGATGCTGAAGTTGACTTCTTGACGCAACTTTCAAACCGCAGATACATTGACAAGACTTTTGAGCGTCTTACGCCGCCTGAGGGCCGCGCAGAATCTTTGGGCATACTTTTAATCGACGTAGACTTTTTCAAGCGAATAAACGACACTTACGGCCATCCTACAGGCGATTTTGTTTTAAAACAGGTTGCCGACAAAATTAAATCTGTAATTCGCGGCTCGGATGTTGCCGGTCGTTTCGGCGGAGATGAATTTATAATTTTACTGCCGGAGTCAGATTTACCAATCGTGAAATCAGTCGCCGAACAACTTACAAAAGAAGTTCGCACCGATGAAAGTCTTGCGGGAATGACAGTGACTTTGAGTATCGGCGGCACAAGTCAGCGCGTAAATCATGAAAGTTATGACGTGCAGCGTTTGCTGAAACAGGCGGACGAAGCTCTTTACAAAGCTAAGGAAGGCGGCAGAAATTGTTTTGTCGTCGAGTAATTTTTTTTCGGCGAAAGGAGAAAATTTTTTGAACAACATAAAACTTCTGGATACCAACACAATAAATAAAATTGCCGCAGGTGAAGTTGTCGAACGCCCCGCTTCAGTCGTCAAAGAGCTGATTGAAAATTCTATCGATGCGGGAGCGAAAAGAATTGAAATAGAAATTCAAAATGGAGGAAAATCTTTAATTCGCGTGACTGACGACGGCTGCGGTATGTCGCAAGATGATGCCGCCCTTTCAATTCGCCGACACGCCACAAGCAAACTTTCCACAGTTCACGATTTGCAAAATATTTCCACGCTCGGCTTTCGCGGAGAAGCAATTCCAACTATCGCCGCAGTTTCAAAATTTACTTTGCAAACTCGACGCACAGAGGACGAACTCGGCACGAAAATTAAAATCGACGGCGGCAAATTGATTGATAAGTTTGAAGTCGGTTGCAAAGTCGGCACAACTGTTTTGGTTGAAGAAATTTTTTTCAATACTCCTGCGCGACTGAAATTTTTAAAAACTACCGCGACTGAGGCGAATAAAATTCATGACTTCATTGTAAAATTATCTTTAAGTCGTCCTGAAATTTCTTTCAAGTTTATAAATGGAAATCGAACTGCCTTGACGACGCCGGGCAATGGAAAAATTTTCGACACGCTTACAAGTATTTACGGCGGCGACATGACCGACGCATTGATTGAAACAAAATTTGAAATGGATGACTTGAAACTTTTCGGTTACATAAGCAAACCAAATTTTTTAAAAACTTATCGCAACTGGCAAACTTTTATTATCAATGGCAGAGTAATTTCGAATCGAACTATTTCAAAGGCGATTGACGACGCTTACCGCGCTCTGATTCCTCGCGGCGGTTATCCGCTCGCAGTTTTTAAAATTGATGTTCCGCAAAATTCTATTGACGTAAATGTTCATCCGCAAAAAGCTGAACTCAAGTTCGAGGACGAAGGAAAAATTTTTAAAGCTGTCTATCACGCCGTCAAAGATGCTGTGACTGAGGCGAAAGAAAATGTTGAAACTCACGACTTGAAAAAAATTGCAACTGCGCCCGACAATTTTCACTATGAACCGATGAACTTAAATTTGTCTGCAAGAAAAGATGAAAAGATGGACAGATGGACAGATGAAAAGTTAGAAAGTAAATCACAAAAAAATCTCGACAATAAAAATTTTTCAACTGACTTTGACGACGAAGAAATTTTTGCGTCGGAAAATTTTGGTGAGATGGAAAGATGGAAAGATGAAAAGTTAGAAAGTCCAAAAGATGAAAAGGTGGAAAGTAATAATTCCTCACTCCTCGCTCCTAATTCCTCATTGATTCCTATCGGACAAGTTGCTTTGTGTTACATTGTCGCGCAGAGTGAAAATGATTTGTACTTGATTGACCAGCACGCCGCACACGAAAGAATTTTGTTTGACAAGCTCAGCAGTTACGCAGGAAATATTCCGGCGCAACAACTTTTGATTCACAGAATTTTGCATTTTGATTCGCGTGAAAGTTTGGTTGTCGAAAAGTATCTTGAACTTTTTGCCGAGCTTGGTTTTGGAATGGAACTTTCAGGACCGAATGAATTCAGGTTAATGGAAATTCCGGCTGACGCATCGGACGCTGACGCAGAGGAAATGGTTCGCGAAATTATTTCAAGCCTGCCTGAAGATTCAAATTTTGCGGACGAGGAAAGACGCGCTGACATTTCCAGAAATATTCGGCAGTCGGTTTTGGCAATTACTGCTTGCCGTGCGGCGATTAAGGCAGGTCAAAAACTTGGTGAAAGGCAAATGCAAATTTTACTCGACGACCTCAGCAAAACTCCGAATCCTTACACTTGTCCTCACGGCAGACCGACAATTATAAAATTTTCTGCCGATGACTTAGCAAAAATGTTCAAGCGCACAGGATTTTAAGAATTAGGAGTTAGGAAGGAGGAGTTAGGAATTTTTTTCTAATTCTTCTAACCCCTAACCCCTAACTCCTAACCCCTAGAAAGGAGCAATTTTAAGTGGAAGTTAAAGTTATGAAAAATATTCTTGGCGAAAATGATAAAATCGCTGAAGAAAATCGAAAGCTGTTTGCAGATAAAAAAATTTTTGTTGTAAATTTGATGGGCTCGCCCGGCAGCGGGAAAACTTCTTTGCTGGAAAAAACTTTGTCGGCTTTGTCGGAAAAAATTTCTGTCGCTGTGATTGAAGGAGATTTATTTACTGCGAAGGACGCTGAAAGAATTGAAAGGCAAAATGTCCCTGTCATTCAGATAAATACCTCCGGCGGCTGTCACCTTGATGCACCAATGGTTAAACGCGCCGCCGAAAGTTTGGATTTAGATAAAATTGATTTGCTGATTGTCGAAAATGTCGGAAATTTAGTTTGCCCTGCGGAATTTGATGTCGGAGAAAATTGCAAGGCAGTTGTTTTGTCGATAACCGAAGGCGACGACAAACCTTTAAAGTATCCTCTGATTTTCAAAGAATCTGCGGTAACTTTGCTGAATAAAATTGATTTGCTTGAGTTCACAAATTTTGATTTAAAATCTGCTCGGGAGGATTTGACAACTTTGCATCCAAATTTGAAAATTATTGAAACTTCCTGCACAAAAAATATCGGACTGGATGATTGGACAAATTGGCTTTTGGAAAAAGTCGAGGCAGCGACTGCGTGAGCGAATCGAAAAAATTGAAGGAAAAATTAAAAAGTTTCCTGAAAGATTTTACATACAATGAAATAAAATTTTCAAGAAATATTAACCGCTCCTCCGCCTTGTGCGTACTTCAGAAATTTTTTTACAAAATCTGAATATCTTTTCTCCGCAAGAAAAATTTTTTCTCCGCCAACAAGTTGGATTGTGTTTGAATTGTAAGCAGAAATTTTTTCCAGATTGACAAGATAAAATCTGTGACAGCGAAAAAAATTTTCGCCAAGCGCAATTTCAAACGCATCCATTTTGCCGTAAGTCGTGAAAATTTTTTCTGCAGTGTGAATCAAAACTTTTTTGTTGTCGCTTTCGACATACAAAATATCTTTCAAGAAAATTTTTTTATTCATGCCCTCGACTTTAAGCAGTAAAAATTTTTCAGCTTGAGTTTGAAAATTTTTTATTTCGGCAATCGCGCTGTTAAAAACTTCAGAAAATTTTTTCGCGTCGACAGGTTTCAGCAAGTAATGAAAAGCGCGAACGTCAAAAGCCGCCGACATATAATCTTCGTAACCTGTCACAAAAATTAAAATGCTCGGCGGTTTGTTCAAAAAAAATTCGCGCCGCCTTAAAATTTTTGCAACTTCCAAGCCGTCGATGCCTTTTATGTCCAGAAAATAAATTTCAAAATTCTTCTTGGACTTCAAAAGTTCATCTTTGGATCGAAAGACAGAAATTTCTGCGTCAATTTTTTCGGCGCGAATTAAATTCAAAATATCTTCGCAAATTTTTAAATCGCTGTCACAAACTGAAATATTCATTCTTTCTCAAAAAAATTTTTTTACTCTGCTTTGATAAATTCCTGCAAAGTGCGATACATGTGTTCAGGCTCGACAGGTTTGCTTAAATGTGCGTTCATTCCTGCTTGCATGGAGCGTTCAACATCTTCGTCGAAAGCATTTGCAGTCAGCGCGATAATCGGAACAGTTTTTGCATCCTCGCGTTTGAGTTGCCGAATAACTTCCGTAGCAGTCAAGCCATCCATTATCGGCATCCTAACGTCCATCAAAACTGCGTCGTAATAATTCAGCGGCGACTTTTCAAACATTTCCACGACGGCTTTTCCGTTCTCCGCGTGATCGACTTCCATTTCGCGCATCGTCAGAAGTTCTTTCATAATTTCTGCATTGACCAACATATCTTCTGCCAACAAAATTTTCTTCCCTGCCAAATCAGCAAGTTTTTTCTCGGTCGTGAGGACAACATTTTTTTGTTTCATCGCCTGAATAAATTCGTCCATGACGTGGGAGGCGAAAAGCGGTTTCGACATAAACCTGTCAACTCCGGCTTCCTTCGCCTGTTCCTCAACTTCGTCCCAGTTGTAGGCAGTCAAGAAAATTATTGCGGAATCTTCGCCGATAATTTTTCTAATTTCGCGAGTGAGTTTAATTCCGTCATACTCCGGCATCTTCCAGTCAATGAAAATTAAATTGTAAGGTTCATGACGCGCCACATGAATTTTAATTTTGTCGAGAGCCTCTTTCGCATTCATCGCCGTGTCGGCAGAAGTTCCGACTTCCTCCAGAACAACTTTTGCATGTTCGCAGGCAATAGGATCGTCGTCAATCACGAGAACATTTAAATCTTGAACACTGATACCGATATGTTTCGCCAACGCTCCTGATTTGTCCGAGTCGCGCAAAGTTATGCTGACGGTGAACTCCGAGCCGAAATCTTTTTCAGACTTGACATCAATTTTGCCGTTCATCATCTCGACAATACTTTTTGTAATTGGCATACCAAGTCCCGTGCCGCCGTAAGCGTTGACAGAAGAATTATCAGCTTGACTGAAGACATCAAAAATTCTCGGAACAAAATCTGCGTCCATTCCAATTCCTGTGTCGCGAATCACAAAACGCAAAGTCGTTCGGTTGTCGAACTCGGCAGTTTTTTCCACAGTGAAAGTGACTGTACCCGGCGAAGGCGTGAACTTGACAGCGTTGCCTAAAATGTTCAGCAGAACTTGTTTCAATTTCATAACGTCGCCGATATAAAATTCATCGACCTTGCCGAGAATTTTGCAGTCGTAATTCAATTTTTTATCCGCGCACTCTCCACCGATCATGGTGTTAATTTCTTCCAACATTTTGCCGAAAGAAAATTCTTCGTTCTTCAGATTCATTCTGCCGCTTTCAATCCTCGACATATCAAGGACATCATTTATCAGCGACAAAAGATGTCTAGCACTCGCGCCAATTTTTTCCAACTGATCGCGAGTTCTGTCGGAAAGATTCGGTTCGCTCAAAGCGATGCTGTCCAATCCGATAATCGCATTCATTGGTGTGCGAATTTCGTGAGAAATATTTGACAGAAAAGCAGTCTTAGCCAAGTTCGCTTGATTGGCATTGTCGAGTGCGGCTTTAAGTTGAGCGTTTCGCATGAGCTGAATTTTTTGCAACTTGGTGGTGTCGCTCTTGAGGAGGATATAAAATTTTGCCTCCTGATCGACAAGATAGAAAACAAAACGCTTGTAACGAAGTTCGCCGTCAATGTGACAAACGATATTTACTTCGTAAGGCTCGCGAATCGCCAAAGAATTTTCAATTCTTTCCAAACTCAGCGCGGCAAGATGATTTTTTTTATCTTTGTAAGTGCCTGTCAAAACCGGCTGAACTTGCTCCTCAATGTACTTGGCGTAACTTCCTTTTCTTTCGCGCGGGAAAATACTTCCCTTCTCGACATTTTCAGGATCGCCGATAACAACTTCATAATTTCCGTCCACGATGAAAGTTATCATCTCATACTGTTCGACGAGTGCCTTGTTGCGAATAATTTCATTCACGCGGTCAATATTGTAGTCGCGTTCATTGGCAAAGGCAATTATGTCGCCGGTCTCAGGATCTTTGCTTAAAGTTACTTTGTACTCGACAAAACATTTTCTGCCGTTCGGTCTTTGACTCAAGAAAATGTCTGACACATTTCTTTCGCCGACTTCGTAGCTATGCAAAAGTTTTGCAGTGCCAAATTTTTCGAGAAATTTTTTCTTGTCGCGCTCAAGCGGAAATGCTTTCAGGCGATCCGAAAAATTTTCCGAAATTTTGTAGCCGCTGACATCAACGTCGTAAATTTCTCTGCCACGACAATCTTCAACCACATCTTTTGTCAAGTTCAACCGCAGAGCAACTAAACTTTCATTCGCGATATTTTCCAATTCAGTGGAAACATTTTCATACAATTTTTTTGCATGCTGTTCACTCTGAATCATTTTTGTCACGTCGAAACAATTCAGGTAAGCGTACCACTCTCCGCCGTCCTTAACAAAGGCAAAGTGAACGTCAAGCCAGAGCCAGTTGCCTTTTAAAGTTTTCTTGCGAACATTTAAACTTTTTGCTCCGCTTTTTGTTTTGCGATGTTTGAAAAGATATTCCACTGCTTCGCGGTCGTCCGGATGAATCGTTTCCAAACCTTCGTCGCTGCCGGCTTTAATAAATTCTTCTTCCGTTCCCTCGATCATTTCGCTAAATTCTTTTGAGCACCAGATCGGGGAAAATTTTTTGCCTTTATCCTCGACTTTCAGCAAAACAGAACAGGTTTCAAGCGACTGACAAATTTTTTTGAAAAAGTTTGGTTTAAAATTCAGCAAAATATCACCTCCGTTATGTAAAGACCTGTCAAGTATTTTTTGAGGACACGGGGAAAGAAC
>CALEPR010000043.1 GCA_937910665.1 uncultured Selenomonadales bacterium | reverse complement strand
TGCGTCAGCACGCCAGTCTCAAAATCACTTACACAAAAAAATTTACACTCCCCAAATATTCAAAGCAAATATTGTTCCAGCGGTTCAAAATGTATTCAAGAATGTTTTCGTGACGGAAATTTTCGCTATTACAATCCTGACGGCTCGCCAATGCAAATTGAAGTTCCTTCAGACAAATATGACGACGCAGTTAAAGCTATGCAAAATCGAATCGACAGGGGAGAAATTCGCGGCGTAAAAAATGCAACAGATATTGTTCGCAAAGGAAATGTTACTTATGAACAGGCAAAAAATATTGCAAAAGCAGGAACGATTGATTCTTTAGTTTATGACGCGGCGCAAGGAATACATATTGCAAAAAATGCAGGCGGAATTTCTGCAGCGATAACTTTTGCAGTTGCAACTTGGAACGGAAAAAATTTTGATGAAGCGTTGGAAGAGGCAATTAACGCCGGATTGAAAGTCGGCGGAATTGCTTTTGCAAGTTCAATTTTAGTCGGACAAATGACAAAAGCAGGAATGAATTCTGCATTGGTTTCTGCGTCGGAATCTCTTGTACAAATGATGGGACCAAGAGCGTCTGCATATTTGGTAAATGCTTTCAGAAGTGGAACAAATATTTATGGCGCGGCGGCAATGAAAAGTGCGTCAAAATTATTGCGTGGAAACGCTGTTTCAGGATTTGCGAGTATGATTATTTTATCTGCAGGAGATATTGCAAATATTTTTCGCGGAAGAATTTCTGCGGGACAATTTGTAAAAAATGTAGTGAACACAGGCGCGGGAGTTGCAGGAGGAATTGGCGGTTGGACAGCCGGAGCAACTGCGGGAGCGGCTATCGGTTCAGTTATTCCTGGAGTCGGTACTGCTGTTGGAGGATTTTTAGGCGGATTATTTGGAGCATTTAAAGGCGGTGAAGTTGCAAGTAAAGTTTCAAAAGAAATTACTGACGACCTTATTGAAGACGACAGCAAAGAAATGTTGAGAATTTTGGAAAAAGAAATGAATAATGTTTCTACAGATTATTTGCTTAATAAATCTGAAGGCGAAAAAGTTGTTGACAATTTGAAATATAAACTTGACGGCGGCGACAAGTTGAAAGATATGTACGCGGCAAGCAATCGCTACAGTTTTGCAAGAAATTTGCTTGAAAGTTGCACTGAACCTGTAGTAAGAAGTCGCAAAAAAATTTATTTGCCGACGACTGAAAATTATGTTCGCGGCTTGAAAAAAGTTTTGGAAAAAGATTCTGAAACTGAAAATTATTCAAATAAATCTGCTCAACAACTTTTTAAAGATGCAAGATATTATTACTATGGTTGGGAAGGCTATCCTATTGATAAAGAAAAAGCATTTGATTTATATCTAGAAGCTGCAAAAGTTGGACATCGTGGCGCAATAGATGATTTGTCAAGTTATTATAAATTTTACATAAATTAAATAAAAAAATCGGCGTGGCGAACAGAAAAAAGACTCCGGCAGAAAATTTTGTCGGGGTTTTTTGTTGTAGAAATTTTCATAGGAACACCAAACAATTTGGCAAGAGGATTTGAAAATCCTGAGCGTTCAGAAAAAAATTTACAACCCTGACGGCACAGTCAATAAAATTTTTTATAACAGTTAAATGAAGGCGCAATGCTCCGTTTTGAATCTACCGCCGTTGCTCTTGAAAATTATCGTGAGGAATGTATCGACATGATAATGATCGTGGACGATATTTTCAAAAAAGATTCAGCAAGCATGAAAAAAATGGAAGCGATAAACAGAGCCTTCGGCGACGGAATCGGCAGAGCAAAATCGACAGGCAAGGACTACAAAGAAATTTCTCGGTCGAAAGTCAGAGGCGGTTGCATTGTGACTGCTGAACACGATTTGAACTCACAGCAGTCAAGTGCGTTGCGTTATGTGACAGTCAAAGTTGAAAGTGATTCAATCGACACAATCGAACTGAAGAAATTTCAAGATGACAAAATCATTTCCAAACTTCAGCACAGTTTTTTTGCAACTTTGCAGGAAAATTTTTCTGTGCTATAATGTCAAAAATTTTTTGCGGAGGTGAAAGTTTGGAAAAAATTTTTCTGTTCGATTGCGAAAAAAAATATTCTGTCGCTGAAATTAAAAATCTCGGCTTGAACCGTAGCGAAGAAAATTTACAAAAATTGTTGGAAATTTATCCGACTGTCACCGACATTGAAGTTAAACGCGAAATTGTTTCTTCAATCGGCAGACAAAATAATAATCAAAAAATTTTCGACTTCATCAAGGAAAATGTTTACAACTGCGGCTTTATGGATTTGGTTTATCAAATGTACCGAACTTGTCTTTATAAAGGTCGCACGGACAAAAATTTTGAAAATCTCGGCGAAGAAATTAAAAATTTTTTTGACAATGAAGTTTTGAATAAAATGCACGATTATTTTTTTTATAAGCAAACTCATCAAGGAAAAATTTTGCGTGAAAAAAAATATTCCAATCCGATTTTGTTGCGCGGAAATAATGTTGAAACGCTGAAAAAAATTGAAAAAAATTCTGTGCAGTTAATTTTTACTTCGCCGCCTTATTACAACGCGAAAATTTATTCAAATTATCATTCATATAAAGATTATCTCGAAGATATGAAAAAAACTTTGGAAATTTGTCACGAAGTTTTGGAGGACGGCAGATTTATAATTATAAATGTTTCGCCTGTAATTTCTAAGCGACCCGGCAGAGAATTTGAAAGCGTGCGCTATCCGATACATTTTGATTTTCATAAAATTTTGACCGAAACAGGATTTTATTTTGTCGATGAAATTCAGTGGATAAAGCCGGAGTCTTCGGTAAAAAATCGAAACGGCGGCTATCAGCAAACAAAAATGCCGTTGAGTTACAAGCCGAATTGCATTAACGAAAGTATTATGGTTTACAGGAAAAATTGTAATTTTTTGCTGGATAAAAATATTGCGATGTATGATAAAAGTTTTGCGAATGACGAAATTTTTGACAGTTCAAATTGCTGGTACATTGCGCCGACGGCGAATAAAAATCACCCTGCAGTTTTTCCGAAAGAACTTTGCAGAAAAATTTTGAAATATTATTCATTTCGCGGTGATGTTGTGCTTGACCCTTTCGCAGGTTCGGGAACTTTTGGCGAAGTTGCGATTGAAATGAAACGTGTTCCGATTTTGTGCGAGCAGAATGAATTTTATTGCGATTTGATAAATGCAGGAGGCATATATGTTCAGCTTTGAAGAAAAAATTATCGACGCGACGGTTGAAAAATTATTGAGCGGCGAAGATTATCGGCAGGAAGTTGTCAATGACATAAATGTTAAATTTTTGGATTTTACGCTGGAATTTTTCAAAAAAATTGTTGACGCGAAACTTAATGACAAAAAAATAAATTTGGATTGGTATAAAAAAGACTGTGTCAGAAATTTTGTGTAAGTTCAATCAAAAAGTGCGTCAGCACGCCAGTCTCAAAATCACTTACACAAAAAAATTTACACTCCCATAAAAAATATTTTTTAAGCGCGGAAAATTTTGACAAAGGCGACATTGCGATTTTTTCGGGAATAAATTTGAAAACTATACAAAATATTTGCGGAACGACGACCAAAGAAATTGTGATTGATGTTGCGAAACAAAATTATGATTACTTGAAAAATTTAATTCAGCAGTTGGAAGTTGATGGCGAGAGCGAATTAAACATTCAGATAAAAATTACAAAAAATGGCGTGTCAGTCGATTTAAATTTGTCAGAAAGTTTGCTTGTGTTAAATGCGTTGGCGACTAAAAAAATTGCATTGAGAGGCGGAGCGTGGTCAGCGATTGGCAAGCGTGTTGAAAAGCCTTTACTGATAAAACTTTGTGAATTGTGCGGAGTTCCGAAAAAAAATTACAATGCAGAAAATTTTATCCGCGACAATACAAAAAAATTTGACAGAGAAATTGATTTTAAATTGTATGGCAAAGGCGGCGAAGAATATTTTTGCGAAGTTAAATTGATGGGCGGCGGCAATCCTGAATCGGCAGATGCGGTTATTGCAAGAAATTCAAAAATTTTTGTAGCGGATACATTGAGCAGGCAAAATAAAAATCAGCTTGACAGTTTGGGAATTTATTGGCTTGAAATGAAAAATCACAGTCACGAAGATATTTTAAATCAGTTCAGAAATATTTTGAAAGATTTAAATATACCGTTCATAAAATAAAAAAAATTAACTTCGGCAGTTTGTCGGAGTTTTTTTTGTGCGGAAAATTTTTGTAAGAATATTTTTCCGAAAAACTCAGGCAAGTTATAAAAATCATCTTGAAAAAAGAATTTTTACCTGCGCTTGGTCACGTCGATTTAAACAAACTTACTCCTCAACATGTTATAAAGTTTTTGAATAATCTTCGTGAAAAAGGCACTCGATTTGATGAACGTGAGGTAGTGTAAAATAGTTTGTGTAAGTGGATTATGCAAACTATTTTTTATGGAGT
>CALEPR010000042.1 GCA_937910665.1 uncultured Selenomonadales bacterium | reverse complement strand
AGCACCGGTTTCAAAGATAGATGCAGTGAAAGCGAGACTTGCAAAATGAACAAAGAAATCGCCTTATCATTACTCTCCGATGATCGAATACGCAGAAAACCGTGTGCTTAGACTGTCAATTCAGCATTAGAACCGATCCATATCATCCTGACTTGCCAGCTGATCATGCGGCTCGTCGTCCCTCTGAAGCTCCGTATACGTTGAATGACCCGCCAAATTCAGCGGGTCGTATTGGCAACACGCTGAACATTGGCAACAAATGTGCCACATAATTTTCGTCAACATTTCAAATCCTGCCGAAATAATCTTCCGACACACAACAAGTTGCGTCTATGTGCCTCACGTCAATTCAACATTTATTGCAAATTTTATGAGTTTCAGCACAACACTCGCAACAAATGTGCCTCCTAATTTTCGTCAACATTTCAAATCCTGCCGCAATAATATTCCGACACGCAACAAGTTGCGTCTATGTGCCTCGCGTCAGTCCAACACTTACGACGTTTTTCACACGCTCGGACGCAACACTCGCAACAAATGTGCCACCTAATTTTCGTCAACATTTCAAATCCTGCCGCAATAATCTTTCGACACACAACAAGTTGTGTTTGTGTGCCTCGCGTCAGTCCAACACCTACAACGTTTTTTCGCACACTCAGGCGCAACACGCGCAACAAATGTGCCGTCAATAAAAGGGGGAGAATCTGTCCTGAATACACAAGATTTGATGAATCGTTACAAGATTAGTAAGTCAGGAATCAGACTGTTCATCAACAGAAATTTACAAAAAATAAACGCTGATGGAGTGGAACACGCAAAACAGACCGCCGACGGCTGGATTCTTGATGCCGAAGCGGTGCGAATTATTGACGAGTTGCGCGGATTCTCTCAAATTTCAGTTATTGAGCAGGAAGAGTCTGAACGGGTGAAGGAGTTGCAGGAGGAGATTGAAAATTTAAAAAATCTTCTTCTCGTCTCCCAATCGCAACTCATAAAAGTTCAGGCAGATTTGAATGAAACACAAAAATTACTGTCGGTTTCGGAACAAAAATTGCTTACAACTGAATCACAGTCGAAAGATTTTCAGGCAGATTTGAAAGTTGCTCAAGCTATGCAGGAAATGATTCAAAAACGCGACAATGAAAAAATCGATGAAATTCAAAGCCGACTTAAAACTGCGGAGCAACAAATTGAACGACTAAAAAAACGCGGATTGATAGATCGCATTTTCAACAAAATCGATTGACATATATGTGGAGTTGCGGTAAATTTTATTTAGTTTTTTCACAAAGGGCGTGATTAAGTGGCAAGAGACGTGTTGGACTTGATTGCAAGCGAGACATACGGAAAAAGTTACAAGGCACACAAGCTCGAACTTGAACTTGAGACCGATAGTATTTCGCGCATAGACAGTCGCGAACCTTCAGTAGATAATCCTAAACAGGGCGAAACTGTGAAACACAAAGGATATGTGCCGCTTAAAGATTTATCAGTGATGGTCGCACAAAATAACTCTCAAATTTTGACATATTTTTTGGATGGGTCGCGTCATGTGTATAAAATCGATGATATAGCTTATCAGCACAGCACGTCACAAAAAATAGTTTATCCGATAGTGGCAGGACAGGTTACTGTCGGCTGTTGTCGAAGATTTCAAAAAAAAATGACCTCCGAGAAATTTCTCGGCGAGATAGTTTTGGCATTACCTGATACCGCCAACGCAAGCGACAGCAACGGTTTTTTACCGGCGTTGAAGGACAAAATCAATGACAGATTGCAGAAAAAAAAATTTAAGGCAGAGCTTTCAAAAATTCTGCTTTACAGTACAAGCAACGCAAAAGATAAAGAGCAAGAGTTTGAAAATCGTGCTATAGCAGCCATCCAAGACTATATGTACCAAACTGAACAACTTATGGTCGCGAACTTGGTTTCACAGGGAAAGTTGAGTCAAGACAATTATCTTATCAAAGATGGTTCGTTGGAATATCGTGTATTACCGGCATTGATAAACGACAACAAAAAATTTTTAACGTTCAAAGGCAACTACGGGTATGTGGTTGGTTTATCAAAAAAGTTTAATCCCTCACTCTGGAAAACCGGTGTTGGATCAAATCCGAAGTCCAATCCGGCATTTATTGCAGAGTTGCCACTCTATCACAGAACACCGGTAATTTGTTTTGAGAATCGATTTGAAAATGAGAATTATCACGGCAGCATCAAAATTGCCGTTTGGTATTTGCGAATTCGTTCCAAACACACCGATTCACCATTCGATGGGGTTGTGAAAGTTGAAAAAATGCTTGTAACCCAAAAGGAACTGGACGATGAGAAAATCGACAGTGATTTGGTTGATTTGTTGAGTGCGTACATTATCAATGAACGTAATCCCGTTTGTTACGGTTCGGACAATAGGTGGGCAAATCACATTTATCCGATTTTTTTAACGGAATCCTTTGTTAAATCAAGGTGTATATCTGCCGAAACTTTCTTAAATTTGTTTTGAGGTGTAAGACATGAACGAAGTTATAGGGCGAGTAGCTGCAACAGAAAAGTACCCGGCAACGATGGACAAATTTTATTTTTGGACAAACTCAGATTTTCGTTTGAACGCATTTGATGTCGTAAAAGTGGCACGTCCTGACGGCTCTTGTTCTTTTGGGACGGTTGAGAACATTTATCACATTACCGATGCTAAAAGTTTTTTGACTACATATATTTCCAACGATTTTGGAGATATTTCTATTGAAGCACCGACTTTGCGCGTTGGAATGAATTATGTCGAAGTGGCAATTTCCTACAATGACAAAAATATTTACACACCGGTCAACAATGATTCACCTGTTTATTTGGCAAAAGCAGAAGAGATTAAACAAGCACTCGGACTTGATAAGGTTCGTAATCCTCTGCCTTGCGGCTTTTTGAAAATGTATGCCGATACCGAGAATGAAATTTTTTTGCCCGTCAATTTGAACTCACAGTTCATTCTCGGACCTGAGGGTGCGCATTTGAATATATCGGGCATTTCGGGACTTGCCGCCAAAACCAGCTATGCAATGTTCCTTATAAAATCCATTATTGACAGCTATGCCGGTAAGAGTTCCGACGACAGTGTTGCATTTGTCATTTTTAATGTTAAGGGCAAAGATTTAATGGCTGTCCACCTTGAAAATGAAGACGAGGACTATTTGAAAATTTCAGAGGACTACAAAACACTCGGACTCAAAGGAAAGCCTTTTGAAAATGTTCGTTATTATGCACCGTTCAACGAAACAAAAGAAGTCACGTCGTATTTACCTGAAAATATGGTCAATGATTATCTCGCAGAAAAAATCTTGAAAAAATTTAAATACACATACAGAGAGGACAAAGAATCGTTAGAAATGCTTTTTTCTGACATAGAGGATTCGACGCAAACGATGGAATCAATTATCAGTAAAGTGATTGATCCCACCGATTCGGATTTTGGGGATAATATTGTCAACTGGAAGGATTTTTTGTCAAAAGTCGATGATATGTCAAAAAAAGGTTCAAATTCCGGCAAGTCAAATGAAATTTCTGTTCTGAGTTGGCGAAAATTTAAACGTATTGTGAATAAGACTATTGACAAGGATAAAATGTTCTCACCACGTTGTATCCCTGAAAAAAATGAATGCCGTTTGGAAGAAGAGTTACAAAAAATTTCTGCAGGAAGTATCAGTATCATTGACATTGCCAAACTTAGTACAAACAAGCAAGCGTTTGTGTTTGGTGATGTACTCAAGACCATCTACAAGTTAAAACTTGGCGAATATGAAAATTTCATTGCGGCTTAGGTGATGAGATGAATGAAGAATATATCTTAAAGAAAAATATTGATTGGTCAATTTTTTTTCGCGGCTTTGCAGTGCCGACTGAGATGCAAGCCGTTTTTTCTTTGCATTTGGGCGAAGGAAAACTATTTCACGGAGAAAAGCGACAGATAAAAATTATTTTTGATGGAGAAACGCATTTGGCAACTTTAACGAGTGTAAATTTTGACAGAAAAAAATATCCTGAACATAGTGAAATGTGGCAAATTGTTTATGGAAAAAATAGCAGCATTGCTAAGGCTATGAGAAAAATTTTTGTCGATTCGTTAAATTTGCTTGAAAAAAATCGACAGGATAAAAATTTTATTTTGCCTGCCATTGAAAGAGAATATTTTGTTTTATATGCAACCGACCTGAAAGATATTTTTTATCTTGAGCCGATTTTTAACAGTGAGATTTTAAATTTAAAACTTGAACGCGATGAGCCGACATTAGAAAATCTTTTTGAAATTCCAACGCTTACAGATTCCGAAACAGAAATTATTGAAAAATATCGACTGACAAAAGTTCGCAAACTTAATCGCAGTATTGGAAATTACTTGAAGAAACTTTATAATTTTCGTTGTCAAATTTGCGGTCAAAATGTTGGAGAAGTTTATGGAGCAAAAATTGTTGAATGTCATCATATAGATTATTTCGTTCAAAGTTTGAATAACGATGCAAATAATTTATTGATTGTTTGTCCCAATCATCACAGAGTTATTCACGCCACCAATCCAATTTTTGACAAGGAGAAAAAAATTTATATTTTCCAAAACGGCTATGAGGAAAGTTTGAAATTAAATTTTCATCTGTGAGTTTAGTCTTCTGCTAAAAATAATTCTTCAACAGGTAGTTCCGATTTCAAAAAATCCTTAATAAGCAACATTTCGTTTGACTTAAATTTAATTTTTCCTTTCATCTTAAGAGAAATTGTAGTTCGGTTTAGGTTTAAAATTTTTGCAATGTCAGCATAAATTATCTGTTTGCAATTCAATTCGTGCAACAAATTTTTGAACGGGCTTTTGCGTTTATTGTTCGGCTTGTTTTTGTGTGCAATAGAAATTTTTCTTTTTTGTTCTTCAGTATGTGGCAAGCCTTTACATCCTTTCTTGGCAGCAGACATTTTGGCTATCGCTTCCGCCGAATGTTTATGACCCTTGTTTGCTACCGAAATTTTTTTACGATGTTCATTCGATAATTTTTTGCCTTTATGTGCGTCAGAAAGTTTCTTTTTATGTTCGTCCGAAAAAATTTTCCCCTTATTTGACGCTGAAATTTTTGCACGATGTTTAGCAGAAAAATGTTTTCCCTTTTGTGATGTAAAGCCTATTATACCTCCACCACCGCCAGTTAAATTATATCCGAAAGGAAATTTGCAATTCAAAATTTTAATCCAAAATTTTTCACGCTCGTTGAGTTCATCTTGCGAATTACAGATTTCAACAACTTCGGAATGGAAATTTTCCCAACCATATTTGTTGATGGCGTAATCTATGCTGTTTTCGTTCAAAAAATCGCCGTTATGTTTTGCATTACTGAGATGTCCTGAAATGCGATGTTCAAAACTTTGAACAGTTTGCCCAATATAAATTTTGCCGTTCAATAAATTTGTAATCTTATAGACAATCATAAAAAATTCCTGTGCCTTTCTGTTGACAAGCAAGGCACAAGAATTTAAAATGATTATAGAAAAACCTTGCGCCGTGCATATGATAAACTTCTGAACAAAGCAATCGTATCACACACAAGGTTTTTCTGCAACTTACAACTAAAAATTTTTTAGACAGATATGTAAAGATGATGTACGATTTTTCAAAGGGGATCTGAAAGCATTTGCTGCTCAACTTTTGTTGGAAGAATTTTTTTGCGTTGATAAATATAATTTGTCGTTGTTTCAGCAATCAGAAATTGACGAACCGACTAAATTATTCGCAAAATACACAAATGATTTGCAAAATTTTATAAGGAGTGGCAAATACTCTTATTTGGATTCTGTTCCAAACTTTAAGGATACGCTATTCGAAGAGAAGTTGATGTGGTTGCGTCATCGTTTCCAAAAAAATGATTTCCCTAAATTTGATATTATTTGCGTAGCATCTCTGTTTACCTTTTTTTGGCAAAAAACCATCGACACCATAAACTTCTCAAAAAAATTTTTGGATTCAAACGGGAAGTTGTATGTTGGCGGAGTAGCCGCCACTATCCTTCCTGATGAAATGCAGGCAGAAGTTGGAGAAGAAGTTTATATTCACAGGGGACTTCTGGATAGCCGTAAAAATTTTGAAAAAGATGATGATGTGATCATAGACACATTATCTCCCGATTATTCAATTTTGGAAGAAATCGATTACAAATATCCTTCAGGTAATGCCTATTTTGGTTATACAACGCGGGGTTGTATCAGACGCTGCGAGTTTTGTGCTGTTCATACGTTGGAGCCGGAATACAAAAATTATGTAGATATACGTGAACAATTAAGTCAAGCAGAGGAGCAATTTGGCAATAAACAGTACCTGTTGTTGATGGATAACAATGTCCTTGCATCATCAGAATTTTCCAAAATTATTGATGATTTGAAAGAATGCGGATTTGCAAAGGGAGCAACGTATATCCCTTCCGATGAATACGAGATTACAATGAAGAATCTGATGAGCGGTTATAACGATCGTGCATACATAAGAAAAATGATACAACTCTACAATGAACTGGATAAAAAATTGCCTGAAGAATCAGCAGGTAAATTTTATTCGGCAAGGGAAGGACATCATTTGCTTTATCTTGTGTCGGCAACGAAGGAAAAAATTTTTGAGTTTGATTCGATTGCACGTCCGTTATTTGAAAAATATTTCAAACGCATAAAGCGTATGCACTACATTGATTTTAATCAAGGACTGGATGCACGTCTTTTCACGGAGGAGATAGCTGCCAAACTCGCCGAAATAAACATCCGCCCTTTAAGGATTGCTTTCGACCATTTTGAACAACGTGCTATTTATGAAAAAGCTGTAAGAACGGCTGCAAAGTACGGAATTCGAGATATGTCGAATTATGTGTTGTATAATTTTAAAGATGAACCTGACGATTTATATCATCGGCTGAAATTGAATATTGACCTTTGCGAAGAACTCAATGTGTCTATTTATTCATTCCCCATGAAGTATCATCCTATACGCGATCCCAAATATTTTCGTAATCGAGATTATCTGGGGGAGCATTGGAATAAAAAATTCATTCGAGCAATTCAGGCAATAATCAATGCAACAAAAGGGAAAATTGGGCGAGGACGTTCCTTTTTTGAAGCTGCTTTCGGTAAAAATCTTGATGAATTCCACGATTTGCTTTGGATGCCTGAAGCTTTGATAATTTACAGAGTTAAAAATGATGCTTTGTCTAAAGAATGGCAACAAAAATTTCATTCGCTCAATACATCAGAACTCGCTGAAGCGAAAAAAATAATCATGGCAAATAAATTTAGTGATTCAGATATTCTTCAAGCCAAATTTGCAAATGTTCGTCAACTGCTGAAGTTTTATCAAATACGGCGTGATGATTAAAAATTTTTGAATTTATATGCTGAAAGATTTTCCGAAAATGTTATAATCAAAGAGATGGTATTGCTTGATTGGAGGTTTTTCATGGATAATTTTTTGGACGAAAACAGTGCGGCTTATGATAAATTGGCAAAGCGGCTTTTATCGCGAAAATCTATTCTCGCAAGAATTTTGAAGTACGCCGTTTCCGAATTTGCCGATTGCTCCTTTGAGGAAATCGAACACAAATATATCGAGGGTGACCCGACGCTGACTATAAACACAGTCCCGCTCGATGACACGCTCGACATCAAGGGAAAACACACGGAATCGGGAAGTCCCATTGAAGGACTCGTCACTTTCGATATAATTTTCGATGCAATCGCGCCGACAACAGGCGAACCGATTAAACTCATCATAAACATCGAGCCGCAAAAAAACACTGTCGGACTCGATTATAAACTTATGAAGAGAGCGGTTTACTACGCTGCCCGTCTGATTTCTTCGCAAAAGGAAAAGGAATTTCACGGCGATGATTATAACGGACTGAAGAAAATTTATTCAATTTGGATTTGCATGAACGTCCAAAATTACAGAGCGGATTCGATTCAGGAATACCGCTTGACGGAAAAGGTAACTCACGGTAAATTTAGCGATGAACTTGAAAATTATGATTTGATAGACATCGTAGTTTTGAACTTGGGTAAAAAGCCGACGACGCATAAATTGCTGGATTTATTGCACCTGCTTTTTATGGAATTGAAAACATCGGTTGAGAAAGAAAAGATATTGAAGGAAGATTATAATTTGGAGATTACACATGACATGAGAGAGGGGTTGACCAAAATGGGTGGATTGATGGAGCCTTTGCTTGAAATTGCTGCAGAACAGGCAGCTGAAAAAGCAGCAACAACAGCTGCCGCCGAGAGCGAGAAAAAATCAAAATTGGATGATATTAGAAACTTGATGGAAACTTTAAATTTTACTGTTCAACAGGCTATGGATGCATTAAAAATCCCTGTCGATAAACAGAAGGAATATCGCCCGTTAATCTGAAGAGTACCCAAAATTGACATCATTTTCGCAGACTTTTTCTTTCGAGCAAAGTGTATAA
>CALEPR010000041.1 GCA_937910665.1 uncultured Selenomonadales bacterium | reverse complement strand
GGCGGAACTGCTTTGACAGATCTGAAAAACCGCAACAATGAAAGCCTCGAAATCGCATCGACTGACTATGTAACTGCAAGCTACGTCAAAAATGGCGAAACTTTCACAACCAAGTTCCAGGTCGGAACAAGCTCACTCGAAGACATCTTCAAAAACCTTGATTCACACAACACAACAAAGGTCTTTGCAGGGACAGGGTCGGGCACAGTTACCGCTGCACCTGACACAGACGCTGCACTTGCAAAGGTTAATACACTTACAACAGACACTCTTAAAGCTGTGGCAACTGGAAGTTCGGACGCTGTTTTGACTCAGTTGGCGACGGAAGCAGGGGACGCTACGGATTTAGAGGCTGTTTCTGACGCTGCAATCACAGCTTTGGAAGCGTACGCAGATTTGAATGATTCGGACTTAGCCACAAACGTTAGCAACAACTCTGCGGCAGTGAAAACAGCTTTGGGAACAGCTGTTCAGACTGGTTCTATCCAGGAGAAGATGATATATGTTTCGTTCGGGTCTGGAACGAGTACTTCAGCTACACAGGTTTGGGGTTCTAACGACACCGCAGCAGAAGACAACTATTCCTCCAACACGAACTCAGCAACGTTGGTGAATAGTATCTATGACGTTATTTCCTCGACCGCAACCGCGAGCTTGGACGACACAATCAAGTTTGGTGCACATAGTACTAATTCGGGGAACGCAGTGACCTCGGCAACAGGCTTGGCCTCCGCTGCGACCGCGTCGGCCACTGGTGTTGCGCCATCGGCTTACGTTAAAGCACGTTATGCTCAAGACGCTAAAACAAATGCGACATCTATCGCTTCGGACATTAAATCGAAATATGCGACTTCTTCAGGCGGTGCAGGTATCACGATCGACTCTCAAACAGACATTGTTCAGGCGAATTCCTTGATTGGTCAAAATGCAGCGGGCGACAAAGTTTACACTGCAGATAAAACAATGGGATTGACGATTTCTTCTGCAGACACAGGCGTTAAAAACATGGTTGCGGGCGTGACAATCAGTGTTACCGACAGCCAGGGCAACGTCAAGAAAGCTGCAAATGCTTCGCTCGACGACTTCAACACGACTATCTATGCTAAAAACGATTCTGATCCTAACGAGCTCAGCTTCCAAGTTGGCGCGGCGGCAAATCAGGCAATCGCGGTCGGTCTTGAAGATATGCGTTCAGAAGCTCTCGGACTGAAAGGTTCGGACGGCGGCAAGGTCAGCGTTGCAACTCAGGACAAAGCAAATGCGGCTATCGCGGTATTTGACAATGCAATCAGCAAAGCACTTGATCAGCAGACAACAATCGGCGCGATCGAGGCGAGACTTGAATACACCAGCCAGAACTTGACAGTCAGCTCTGAAAATACTCAGGCTGCAGAGTCCACGATTCGCGATGCGGATATGGCTAAAGAAATGACCAACTACACCAAGAATAACGTCCTCTTGCAGGCGGCTCAGTCAATGTTGGCTCAGGCTAACCAGAGCAGTAGCGCAGTTCTCAGCTTGCTCCAGTAATCTGAAACTGTTCGGGAAGTTGTTTGAAGTTAGTTGAAAAAAAGACTAAATGCTTTTCATGGTAGATAACCACATTAGGTAGTTAAAAATCATTGAAGGCAAGGGAGTTGTCGACTATTCAGTCGGTGACTCCTTGCCTTTGCAATTATAGTTAATTTATTTAGCGGTTAGGAGTCGCGGCAGGAATTAAAAATTTCACCCGACCAACCTTGAACCTGATTTATTCCGAGCTATTATTGCGGCGCAAGTCGCTTTGATAGAAAAAGTTTTTTACTACCAAGTCGCTCTTCCAACGGAGGAGCTAATTTTTTTTGCAGGAAAAATTTTTGCGGCGTTGAAAGTTTCAGAAAAATTTTTGTTGTAGATTTTTGGGAGAGAATTGGATTGGAAAAATTAACTTTGGCGAAGGCGAAAGAAATTTTAGCAAAGCACACGACAGAGCAACATTTATTTACTCATGCGGCGGCAGTCAGTGCGGCGATGGAATCGATGGCGGAACATTTCGGAGCAGACAAGGAGCATTGGGCGGCGATAGGTTATCTTCACGACGTAGATTTTGAAAAATTTCCGGGCGAACATTGTCAGCACGTCCGTGAACTTCTTGAACCTGAAGGAATTTCTGCCGCAGACATCGACACAATTATTTCTCACGGCTACGGTTTGACAGGCGCGGAAATTAAACCTGAAACGGATTGCCAAAAATCTTTGTTCGCGGTCGATGAACTTACAGGAATTGTTCACGCTTATTCTTTAATGCGCCCTGAAAAATTTGAAGGCATGAGTGTAAAAAGTTTGAAGAAAAAATTTAAAGACAAAAGATTTGCTGCGAAATGCAACCGCGAAGTCATAACGAAAGGCGCGGAAGATTTGGGGATGGATTTGGGAATTTTAATGGAACTTTGCATTAAAGGAATGACGGCTCACGCGGACGAATTGCAATAAAAATTTTTTGAAGGTGGTTTACAATGAAGTTCGACTATCACATGCACTTTGAGTATGGCGACTACAATTTTGACTGGGTACAAGGATTTTTTGATGCGGCAAAGAAACGCGGACTTTCTGAAATTGGAATTTCGGAACATTCGCATACATTTCCGGAGTTTGAAAAATTTTATTATGACGATTTGATTCTTGACGACAGCGAAGTTGGAAATTTCCAAAAAGTTTGGCTGAAAACAAATAAATTCAAACATACTCTGAAAGATTATTTCGACTTTATTGCGGAGCTGAAAAAAAATCACGCAGTCAAAATTGGAATTGAAGTTTGTAATTTTCAAGATCAAGTTGCTGTAAAAAAAATTCTCGACGCTTGGAATTTCGATTACAGAATTGGCTCAATACATTTTTTGTGGGGCTGGGGATTTGATGCGTCGAAGATAAAATCTGAATGGAGAAATCACAGCTTGAAAAAAATTTATGAAGAATATACTTCTGAGGTTGAAAGAATTTCTGCGTCGGGAAATTATGACATCATTGGTCATCCTTTTAATATTCGGCTGTTCAAAAATTTTCCTGACTTCGACACGACAGAATTTTTTGAGAGAGCGGCGGCAGCGATAAAAAAATTTAATCTTGTCATCGACGTGAACACGGGGACAAAATATCGTTATCCTGTTCAAGAAATTTCACCCTGCGCGGACTTCATGAAAATTGCGGCGGCTTATGATTTACCGATAACAATAAATTCTGACGCTCATCAACCTGAGGATTGCGGAAAATTTTGTGACGAGGCGATTGAGTATGTAAAAAGTTTCGGTTACAAAAATGCAGTTCGTTTCTCAAAACGCAAACGCGAATTTGTAGAACTGGGATAGGAAAAAATTTTTTGCAATTTTGTCCAAAAAATAATTAGAAGGTGTATCCCCACAGGCAAATAAAATGTCCGTGAATACACCTTCTAAATTTTTTTAGGCAGAATCATAATGTAAAAAAAATTTTTTTATTTCGCCACAATGTCGGCATCGCTTTGAACTTGTACGCCTTCGCCCGGAGTGAATTTCAAAGTCCGCGCAATCAAAATTTCTACGCGACGATTTTTCTGTTTATTCTCCGGCGTGTCATTCATCGCAATCGGTCTGTATTCGCCGTAACCTATTGCGGAAAATCTTGCAGGATTTAAACTTGAATTTATCGACAACAAATATTTCATGAAAGTCATCGCGCGAACCGAACTCAATTCCCAGTTCGACGGAAATTGATAATTGTTAATCGGATCTGTGTCGGTGTGTCCGGAAATCAAAACTCTTTCGGGAACTGATGCCAAAAGCCCCGCGACTATCGGTCCAATTCTCTGCGACTCGGGAACAAGCTCCGCCGAACCTGAAGGAAACAGCGCACGCTCCTTAATGCGAATCATTAAACCTTCTTCCTCAAGCTGAGTTGACAGGTCACCTTCCAGAGAATTTTGCTGAATATATTCGTCAAGCTGTTCTTTTAAGTCGCTAAGATTTTGATTTTCTTGAATGTAAGCATTATTTCCGGCATCTTCGTCCGACATAATTTGTCTTTGCATACTCATGCTGGGACCGGCTTTGTCAAAGAATGAAGGACCACCCATGTTAAATGCGGCAGAGAAAGCCTGAGCCAACTGCGCCAATTTAGTTTGGTCTGTCTGCGAAATTGCAAACAACGCGATAAACAACGCCAACAGCAAAGTCATTAAGTCTGAATACGGCAATAACCAAGCCTCACTGGCTTCTTCTTCATGTTTCGCGGCACGTTTTTTCTTTGCCATAAAAAGTCTCCTTTCAGTCGTTTTTTTAGGAACTAGGGACGGGGTTAGAAAAAATTCCTAACTCCTCCTTCCTAATTATTCGCTGCCTTTGAGTGCTTCGCGCTCTGTCTGCGGAATAAAGACCATGAGTTTTGCCTCGATAGCAGTCGGCGAGTCACCGGCTTGCAGTGACAAAATTCCTTCGATAATCATTCGCTTGTGACTAATTTCGTTAGCAGATTTAATTTTCAATTTGTTCGCGAACGGCAACCAGATAACGTAACCTGTAAAAATACCGAGAATTGTTGCGATGAACGCCGCCGAGATAGCGTGACCGAGTTTATTAACGTCGGACAAGTCAGCAAGAGCCGCGATAAGACCGACAACCGCGCCCAGAACGCCCAGAGTCGGTGCATAAGTTCCTGCCTGTGTCAAAATCGAACGAGCTTCGGCGTGACGCTCTCCCATGACGGCAAGTTCAGCATCCAAAACGTCGCTTACGAAGTCAGGATCCATACCGTCAATAACCATACTCAAACCGTTGCGGAAAAATGGATCGTCAATGTCCTGTACTCTGCCTTCAAGAGCAAGAATACCTTCGCGGCGAGCGACTTGCGAAAGTTCAATAAAAGTTTTTACCAACTCGCCCTTGCCGCCGTTGTCCTCTGCTCTAAACAAAAGTTTGAAAAGCGTCGGCAACTTAGTAACCGTTTCCATAGGAAATGCATTCAGCAAACAAGAAAAAGTTCCGCCGATGATAATCAAGAACGCCGCAGGGTTATTCATCGCGCTGAGCGGCGCACCTTTCAGAATCATTCCGACAAAAACTGAAATCAGACCTGCGACAAGCCCTATAACAGTAGATTTTTCCAAAATACCAGCCTCCTCTGCCTTTGAGGTCAAAAAAATTTCGATCCTTCCTCCACCGCTTCGCCGAAGGAGTGGAAATTCTATTTATTACCTATTCAATGTTGAAAAAAAAATCCCTGCCGCTTGAAAAAATTTTAGCGGACAGGGTACAGGGAAAAGTTTTTTTTGTTATCCCTATTCCCTGTCCACTATTCCTTGCCTTGCATGAAATTTTCCAGAATCGTGCGCTTGGAAATTTTTCCTGTTGAGGTGCGCGGCATTTCGGAAAGTTCATGGAACTCGCGAGGAATTTTATAAAGCGCAAGATTTTTTTTCAGGAAAGTTTTGAAGTTGTGCATATTCATTTTCGCGCCTTCCTTCATGACATAGAAACAAGCTCCGGCTTGTCCGCGAAGTTTGTCCTCCACGCCGACGACAGCCGCATCTTGAATTCCCTCGAACTTGTAAATAACTTCTTCGACTTCGCGCGGATAAATATTTTCACCCATGCTGATTATCATTTCTTTAATTCTGTCCACGATGTAATAATAGCCGTCCTCGTCGCATTTCGCGATGTCGCCTGTATGAAACCAGCCGTCCTCGTCAAACGCCGCTTTTGTTGCCTCAGGATTTTTCCAGTAACCGAGCATGACATTTCCGCCGCGAACTAAAACTTCTCCAGGTTCGCCGACAGGAACATCATTTCCCTCCGCGTCAACTAATCTGACTTCTTCGTCCGGTAAAACATTTCCGACAGAATTTATTCGCTCCTTGCCGTGCGTCGTCAGGAAAACTGCAGGAGAAGTTTCTGAAAGTCCGTAACCCTCCGCGATCGGCAAATTAAATTTTTCCTTGAAGTTTGTAATAATTTTTTCAGGCAGAGTTGTTCCGCCGCTCATGGCAAAGCGAACAGATTTAAAATCCTCCGGCTTGGCAAGCGCGGTAACCAAACTCAAAATCGAAGGCACGGCGATAATGTCTGTAATTTCATTTTCGCGAACAATGTCAATCATATCTTTCGGCTTGAATTGCGAAATAATATAAATTTCCGCGCCGCAATAGAAACTGTGAAGAACTGCACAGGTCCATTCAAAACAATGATACATCGGCAAAACGCAGAGAACTTTGCACTCACGGTGACATTTGAAAACACTGCACTGTTTTGTGTTGTGAATTAAATTTTTGTGTGACAAAACTGCGCCTTTCGGATTTCCTGTCGTACCGGAAGTATAAATTATCACGCACGGAGAATTTTCATCAAAATCTGCAGAAAGTTCAGGAGCATCAATTTCAAAATCTTCGTCGCCGAAAGTTGAAATATCATATTGAGGAACAGCAAAATTTCCTTCGGCAAAATATTCTTCCAGATCCAAATTTTGATAAGTCAGCAAAAGTTTTGCTTCGGAATTTTTCAAAATAAAAGCTGTTTCGGGATTACTGAGCTGGAAGTTAATCGGAACATTTATCGCGCCAAGCGAGGCAGTCGCAAAGTAAGCAAAAACAAATTCCGCGCTGTTTCTGGAAAAAATTGCAACTCGGTCGCCCTCGCGCACGCCAAGTTTATAAAGTCGATTGCGAAATTTTTTTACAGACTGCGCGAAGTCGGCGTAAGTAAATTTTCTTGTCTTGTCGACTATCGCTAAATCTTCAGTGCGTCCGCAATTTATCAAGTCATGAACTAACAAATTCGTTTTCCCCTTCAGTCAAAAAAAATAATCTTCAACTCAAAATATTCTTTAGTATTTTGAAGTTTATAGCAGTGAAAAAACTTTGTCAATCATTTTTATCTTGTCAATTTCACAATTCATTGACACAAAAATTTTTTCAGCGTAAAATCAAATGCATTAAAATTTTTTTGTAACTGGAGGAGAAATTTTGAGTACAGAAAAAAATATTTCAAAAGTTTATGAACCGCAAAATTTTGAGAAAGACATTTACGCACAGTGGGAGGCAAACAAAAATTTTCACGCCGATGAAAAAAGTTCTGCGCCTCCTTTCAGCATTGTAATTCCTCCGCCGAATGTTACCGGTCAACTTCACATGGGGCATGCGCTCGATGAAACTTTGCAAGATATTTTAATTCGCTATCACAGAATGAAAGGTGACAACACGCTTTGGATGCCGGGAACGGATCATGCGGGAATTGCGACGCAGGCGAAAGTTGAAGAAAGTTTACGCACAGAAAATACTAATCGCTATGAACTTGGTCGCGAAAAATTTTTGGACAGAGTTTGGCAGTGGAAAGAAAAATTTGGCAGTCGGATTATGTATCAGCTCAGAACTTTGGGCGCAAGTTGCGACTGGGAGCGCGAACGCTTCACAATGGACGAAGGCTGCAGCAAAGCAGTCCGAAAAGTTTTTGTGGAACTTTACAACGAAGGTTTAATTTATCGCGGCAAGAGAATTACAAATTGGTGTCCGAAATGCAACACCGCACTTTCCGATATTGAAGTTGAACACGTCACCGAGCAAGGTCATCTCTGGCATCTTCGCTACAAATTCAAAGACAGTGATGATTACATTGAAATTGCGACGACGCGACCTGAAACAATGCTTGGCGATACAGGCGTTGCTGTTCATCCTGACGACGAAAGATATAAAAAATTTGTCGGGCGAACTTTAATTTTGCCTGTCGTGAATCGTGAAATTCCTCTCTTCGCCGACGATTATGTTGACAAGGAATTTGGAACAGGCGCAGTTAAAGTTACTCCTGCCCACGACCCGAACGATTTTGAAATGGGACTTCGACACAACTTGGAGCAAATTAAAGTCATAAACAATGACGGAACTATGGCGGACGGACTTGGAAAATATTCAGGCTTAGACAGGTATGAATGCAGAAAAATTTTGGTTGAAGATTTGAAAGCAGCTGGCGTTTTGGTTTCAGTCGAAGAACATGAAC
>CALEPR010000040.1 GCA_937910665.1 uncultured Selenomonadales bacterium | reverse complement strand
GAGCACCTGACTGTTAATCAGGGAGTCACTGGTTCGAGTCCAGTTCGGGGAGCCATTTTTATAAATTCTTTGTGCGGGCTATGAAAGTCCCCAGTGGGGTATAGCCAAGTCGGTTAAGGCACGGGACTTTGACTCCCGCATCGTTGGTTCGAGTCCAGCTACCCCAGCCAGTGGTTCACTAGCTCAGTTGGTAGAGCACCTGACTTTTAATCAGGGTGTCCCGGGTTCAAGTCCCGGGTGAGCCACCACATTTTGAAGATTGAAAGTGCGACTCACTAGCTCAACTGGTAGAGCAACTGACTCTTAATCAGTAGGTTCGGGGTTCGATTCCCCGGTGGGTCACCACTTCTGATAAAGGGCGATTAGCTCAGCTGGGAGAGCACCTCGTTTACACCGAGGGGGTCAGCAGTTCAAGCCTGTTATCGCCCACCATAGTTGGCCCGGTAGTTTAGTTGGTTAGAATGCCGCCCTGTCACGGCGGAGGTCGTCGGTTCAAGTCCGATCCGGGTCGCCACTTTATCAACTTGGTGTGTTGTCGAATGGAGTGTTTTGTCAAGAGTTTGTTGCGTCTGTTTGTAGCTGTTGCAGTTTTGCTTAGTGGAGTGCAAGTTTCGGAGGCTGCTGGTTGCTACTTAGGGACTTACCACGATGATCTGGAGGCTTATTTGGACACTTCCTCCATCAGGACTACAAATCATTATGATAGTGGCTGTCACAGCGGTGGCACTCATACTTGCAGTGTAAAAGCTGTTTGGTTTGGAGGTGGTGGTTGCAATATTGTCAATTATGAAGTTTATGTTGGACAGACTGTCACCTTATGCAAGGACGGCGTAGAGGTTTTCCGAATGATTCATGCGAAAGATCCAAAATATCTTGAAAAGAATCCTATGGAGAAAAATCTTGTGACTTACTTTGAGAATCTTACTAGTCGGAAATGGAGTTCAGTTCCTGAACAGCTGTACTGACTTAAGTTAATGTCATGCCTCGGTAGCTCAGTTGGTAGAGCAGGGGACTGAAAATCCCCGTGTCCGTGGTTCGATTCCGCGCTGAGGCATTATAAATTTGCTGGCTTAGCTCAATTGGCAGAGCAACTGATTTGTAATCAGTAGGTTGTAGGTTCAAGTCCTATAGCCAGCTTAAATGTTTTGCGGGTGTAGCTCAATGGTAGAGCTCCAGCCTTCCAAGCTGATCACGTGGGTTCGATTCCCATCACCCGCTTAAAAGTGCCGGGGTGGCGGAACTGGCAGACGCAAGGGACTTAAAATCCCTCGAGGGCAACCTCGTATCGGTTCGATTCCGATTCTCGGCATTTAATTTTTTAGCGAAGGAGTTTTTTTAATGAATAAGGCAGAACTTATTGTTACGGCTAAGAAAATGATTGCCGCGCCGAGTTGTTGCGCTCCGCTTAAGGAAAAGGCATTGGCTTGGATTGAAGCCGTTGAAAGTGAACAGTCCGCCGCTAAAGAATTTGTTGCTGAACTTGAAAAAGATATAACCGGCATTGACGGACTTGTAGCTTTTGCAAATTCTCCGCAAGCCGTTTCTATCTTCGGTGAAGACGGTGCTAAAAATTTTGCCGCTCATGCTAATGAATTGAAAGCCAGCGGCGCGAAATATTGTGATTGTGGGGCTTGTACTCCTGCGCTTAAACTTTTAGAGAATAAAGACATTATTCTCAACTAAGGAGTTTCAACTTTATATGACTTGTTATTTGGTATCTTGCGAATTTAATGCTGATGACGAATATGAAGATTTTGCCGCTACGGTTGATGAATATCCTGCTTGGCGTCACCTTTTCGGTACACAATGGTTTATATGTTCGGAAGATTCGGCGGAAGAAGTCTATAGAAATTTGAGCCAGTATTTGTTCGACGGAGATTTTATATTTGTGTGCGATATTGGCGATGAATATGCGTCGTATCTTCCTAAAGAAACTGTCGAGTGGATGAAAAATAATTTGGATTGATTCTGCGCGGTAGTGGCGGAATGGCAGACGCGCTAGCTTCAGGCGCTAGTGGGGGCGACCCTGTGGAGGTTCAAGTCCTCTCTACCGCACCAAAAATTTATTGACAAACTTAATCCTATTTGATATACTTCAAAGTGTTTCATAAAAAGTTAAGCGGTCGTGGTGGAATAGGCAGACACGCTACTTTGAGGGGGTAGTGCTCGTTTGGGCGTGTGAGTTCAAGTCTCACCGACCGCATAAAGCTTAAAGGCTCGATGTAATGTCGGGTCTTTTTTAGTTCATAAAAAAATTTTACATGCTTAACAATGAAAGTTTTATTCACTAAAAAATTTTCTTCTTGTAAAAAATTTGCTATAATAGCTGAAAAGTAAAATTAAGAGGAGATTTTTTATGTCGAGACTTTTTGGAACTGACGGCGTTCGCGGTGAGGCTAATACCGAATTAACGCCGGAATTGGCTTACAGATTGGGACGCGCCGCCGCCTTGTATTTTGGGAAACGCTATGAAGATAAACCGAAAATCTTAATCGGACGCGATACGCGAATTTCAGGCGAAATGTTAGAAGCCGCTTTGGTTACAGGGATTTGTTCAGCAGGCGGGCATGCAATTTCTGTAGGAATTATTCCTACGCCCGGAATTGCTTTTCTCGTCAAAAAAATTCACGCAGTCGCAGGAATTGTTATCAGCGCGTCTCATAATCCTTTTTACGATAACGGTATTAAATTTTTCGGCGGCGACGGTTATAAACTTCCCGATTCCGTCGAAGATGAAATTTCTGAAATTGTTTACCAAATTTCTCAAAATGATAATTTTCCGCGTCCTGTCGGCGCAAAAATCGGTGAAGTAGAATACCGCCGTGATTTAGTTGTTGATTACCTTGATTTTGTTGTAAGCACTACTTCTGAACGTTTTGACGGTATGAAAGTTGTTTTGGATTGTGCAAACGGCGCGGCTTACGAAATTATGCCTAAAATTTTAAAAAATCTCGGCGCAAATTTGATTTTAATGGGCGATAATCCAAACGGAATTAACATTAATGATGATTGCGGCTCGACTCACATTGAAAATTTGCGACTCGAAGTTTTGAGAAATCGCGCGGATATTGGCATTGCACACGACGGCGACGCGGATCGTTGTCTTTGTATCGACGAAAAGGGAAATTTGATTGACGGCGATCATATTTTGATTATGTGCGCAAAATTGATGATGGACGTTGGAGTTTTACAAAAAAATACGATTGTCACGACTGTTATGGCTAATATAGGTTTTCGGCAAGCTGTGGAGGATTTAGGCGGAAAATTTGAAATTACGGCAGTTGGTGACAGATATGTTTTAGAAAATATGTTGAAAAATAATTATAATTTAGGCGGCGAACAATCGGGACACATAATTTTTACAGATTATTCGACGACCGGCGACG
>CALEPR010000039.1 GCA_937910665.1 uncultured Selenomonadales bacterium | reverse complement strand
AATCCCTATCCTTTTCCTGTAAAGGAAAAGGTAATAGTGGCGAAGGAGCGTATGCGAGTGTAGCCACCGCAAAGATATCTAATGCTGCAAGATTGGAGTTTTGCCATTAAAAAAGAAATTAAGGTATTATAGCCAAAGCGAATTTATTCGCTTTGGCTAGTAATATTGGGTTATTTTGTTAAAAGTTAGCGAGGATTCTTCCAACATGGGCTGTAACGTGTCTGGTTTGAACGCGAACGCCAATTCGTATGGTAATGTCGAAGCCAATGATGACGCGGGCAACTGCAACGTGAATGAAGACGGCAATTCGAACTGTGAAGTCAATGAAGAAGGTGGCGAAAAATAGTTGAGTAGCCCGCTGGCCCCAGATTTTCTTAATACTTACTTTTATAACCTAGTTATTTTGTAAGATAAGAAACAAAGATAATCCATGTAGTTAAAACTACAAAACATATACAGTAAATGGAAGTATGTGTTAGTAAGGTAACTGAAAACTTGTACTTCCTATCCTTACTGTGCTATATGAAAATATCAACATCAAAAAAATTCCGCTGAGTCTGCTCGAAAAATGCGAATACGGCGTTGAAAGCTACGACTTGAAAATTATTTCGCCGCCTACGATTGAGTCGGATGAATGGGAGGACGACGAAAATGAGTGAAAATTTTTTTGACGGAAATGCAAAACTCATCAGCCGGATTTTGTCGTTGCGTCCTCCTCAACAGGAAAGTTTGGAAATTTTCGCCCGGCTCGTCAATTTGCTGTCGCTTGAAAAGAATCCGAATCTTACGGACGAACTTGAAAAAGTCCGCAAACTTTGCCCGACACTTACAAGTTTTGAGCGTGAATTTCCTTCGTTTTGCTTTTCGCTTGCAACGGGAATCGGTAAAACTCGCCTGATGGGTGCCTGTATCGCTTATTTGAATTATGCGAAAGGTATTAAAAATTTTTTTGTCATGGCTCCCAATTTGACGATTTACGAAAAACTGAAAAATGATTTGGGCAATCCCGGAAATCCGAAGTATGTTTTTCGCGGACTTGATAAATTTTCCACGCCGCCGCGAATCATTGACGGCGACAACTACAATAATTTTCGCACAAATTCATTTATCGGAACGAACGAAATTATAATCAACGTCTTTAACATTTCAAAATTAAATTCGGACAGCAAAGGTGAAAATAATGCTCCCGCGAGAATTAAGCGGCTTAACGAAATTTTGGGCGAATCTTACTTTGAATACCTGCAATCTCTGCCCGATCTCTGCATTTTCATGGACGAAAGTCATCATTATCATGCCGACAAAAGTTTTGAAGTCATTAACGAACTTCGACCGATTCTCGGCGTTGAACTTACCGCAACTCCGCAAATTCAAAAAGGTGCAAGAAAAATCCTGTTCAAAAATGTTGTTTACGAATATTCGCTGGCAAGTGCATTGAAGGACGAAAAATATGTAAAAATTCCCGTCGTATTCACGAGAAAAGATTTTCGCCCTGAAGAATTTACGCCGGAGCAACTCGATCGCGAAAAATTGATTGACGGCATAAAACTTCACGAAGAAACCAAAAACCGGCTGGAAATTTATTCACGCGAAACGGGAAAGCCGCTTGTCCGACCGTTTATTCTCGTCGTGGCAAAAGATACCGCACATTCAAGAAAATTGCTTGATTATATCAAGGCTAAAGAATTTTTCGGCGGACGATATTCGGAAAAAGTTATCGAAGTCAATTCTTCCCTGCGCGGATCGGAAAAAGATTCAAACATTGAGCGGTTGCTTGCGTTGGAAAATCCCGACAACGAAATTGAAATTGTCATTCACGTCAATATGCTTAAAGAGGGATGGGACGTTACCAATCTTTACACGATAATTCCTTTGCGTGCATCTGCGTCTGAAACTTTGACGGAACAGACAATAGGACGCGGGTTAAGACTTCCCTACGGCGAAAGAACGGGAATTGAAGAAATTGACCGGCTTTCAATAGTAAGTCACGACAAATACGAAGCAATAGTAAATCTTGCCAACGATCCCAATTCACTCGTCCGCAAAGTACATTACATCGAAGCTGATGAAGTCGCCGATACGGGCGAAGAAAAAGAAGTTGTCGAAATGACCGCTACTTACGATTTTTTGACAAATTCGGAAAGTTTCCAAAAACGGTTGGCACTTGACATTCAAAAGGAAAATGAAAAATCCGATGCTCCACCGCGTCCGCAGGAACAAAATCTGGAAATTGCAAAATTTGTTGCGGCAAAAGCGGCAACTTCGGTTGTAGAACTTAATCGGCACGTTAAATCTTTTGATGCAATAAAGGAAAGCGACACTCAAAAAATTTTGGTGACTTCTATTCTTGATGAGGCTGTCAAAAAATTTTCCGACGTAAATTTGACTCGCGACGAATTAAAAAATACTGTGCAAAAAGCGGTAGAAACCTGTGTTCAAAATTTGACCGAAAATATAATCCCAATTCCGCGAGCCGTCATTCAAGCGTCGCCGGAAATCAAACAGGGATTTTACGATTTTCACTTGGAACTCGGCGGCATCTATTGGCACGCTTCCGGAGATGAATTGGTCGGTACGGAGCTCAAGGAGAACGGAAAAACCGTCACATACAATTCAAGCATCGTGGCAAGGGTAAAAGTCGATACAACCGAAAATGAAGTGGTTCGACACATTATTGTCAAAGACAACGTGGATTATTTTGCTTGTTCCGGATTGCTCTATTCACTCGTCAACGACGCAAAAGAATTTTTTAAGGAATATTTGAGTGAAGAAGAAGCCGATAAAGTAATGCGCGACAGACAGAGTACACTCGCCGACGAAATTTACAGGCAAATGAACAAGCATTTCTATCGCGAAGAAATTTCTTTCACGGCATCCGAAATGCGTCCGTTTTCACGAATTGAACCTTGTTTCGGCGGCAAAATTAAAACTGATGAGATTTACGATTTACATGCCGCTTTGCAACCGTCCGAAGTTCCGCACAAAGTTTTTCAAGGATTCAAGAAGGCTTGCCACACGCTTTACAAATTCGACAGCAATACAGAGCGTATTTTTGCAATTGTATTGGAGCAAGACAACGATGTTTTGAAGTGGTTGAGACCTTCCGCAAAGCAATTTGACATTTACTATACACTTGACGGAAGCGCACGTTACGAGCCCGATTTTGTCGTTGAAACCGACAATAAAATTTACATGGTTGAAACCAAAATGAAAAAAGATTTGCACGATATTGACGTTCAAGCAAAGGCAATCGCCGGACAAACTTATTGCGAATCCGCAACAAAATGGAATTTGGAACATGGCGGTAAGGCATGGGAATATGTGCTGTTGTCACACGATGAAATTCGTTTAAACTCCGGTTTCAGTCATTTGGTAAATTGTCGTGAAAAAGTCGAGCAAACAAAGTTGATAAATAACAGGTGGTGATGTGCGATGTTGTTGAAATACAAATTCAAAAATTTTTGCTCCTTCAAAGGTGAAGCCGAATTTTCCATGAGAGCGACAGAAGATGAACGGGTAAATTTTCCCGAAAATTATGTTGAGGGAAGTCCTGATGTTTTGAAGTCTGCGATCATAGTAGGTGAAAACGCCGGCGGTAAATCCAACTTCATCAAAAGTCTGCAATACTTGAAAAAATTTTTCAAAACTAACCAAAATGTTGAGTCGCAACTCGAATATGTCAACGACGATTATACCAAGACCGAATGTCCGTTAAACCGTGAGGACACTGTCCAAGAGTTTTCTCTCGAAGTTTTGATTGATAAAACAATTTATTCCTACAATCTTTGGGTTGATATATTGGGCATAAAGTATGAAAAACTTGCAACGCTGAAATCCGGTGACAAAACATTTCTGCCGATTTTTACCGTCGAACGAACTAAAGAAGAGAATAATTTACAAGAAATCATTGAAAAAAAACTCGACGATATTCCGATTTCCAAATTGTACTTTTCGGTTCAATTAAATCCGGTCTACAATCAACTGAAAAATTTTTTGCAAACTCCGGCTACACAAAATGATTCTATCGGTCTGTATCTTTCAAAAATTGCACTGCTCAATGTACCTGAAGCCGTCACTTTCAGTAACTGGATAAATAATACCCTGTGTTTTGAGTTTGCACCCTATTCCGGATATGAATTAACAAAAGAGCGTCAATCAAATTCGGAAATTCTGAAAATTATTTCCGACAGCCGTTTCCTCGAAATTTTGAAGATTATTGATTCGAGCATAACCGAAATAAAACCCGACAATCGCTACCCGTATCAAAACACAGTAATGGTTCGTCAAAACTCGGACGGTCAATCTTTCGGCAGGGAATTGCAATCCGATTCTGCCGGACTTAAAGATTATTTTCGCTGGGCAATTCAAATTTTCAAGGTCGTTTATGAAAACAAAGTTCTTTTCGCTGACGAAATGGACAGGTCGCTGAATCCTGTACTTGCCGACAAAATCATCTCGTTTATTCACGGCAATGACCATCACGGTCAATTCATTTTTACCACACATAACGTATTACACCTTAACTTGAGCAGACAAATGAAAGAGCAAATTTATTTTGTGACGAAAGATTTATCAACGCTCCATTCGGAACTTTATTCACTTGCCGATTTTCCCGACATTGATTACGATTCAGACATAAATCTTTACGAATTTTATTTACGCGGCGTGTTGGGAGGGACAATAATTGGGTAGACCGATAAGACACTTGAAAAAGACCTTTGTAATATTCTGCGAAGGTGATACCGAATACAATTATTTCACCGGCATGAAAAATCTTCCGAATTTGGAAATTACACTCAAACCTGTCAATATGCATGGCGGCGGGTACAAAAGTTTTCTTCAGGCAATCAAAAAAGAAAGTTCTCTAAACCGCATAGCAACATTTATAATAGTTGATGGCGACCGTGCAAATAATATAAAAGGGGAGTTAAAAGCACTTCAGGAGTTGCAGGAATATTGTGTACGGCAAAATGACAAAGATTGTAAAAAACCCTACTTTTTGATTGTAGATTCACCAAATTTTGAATACATAGCCTGTCTGCACGATTCAAATTATTCAGGTGGAGATACAATACAACACATAAAGAATGTGTTCAAATTTGAAAATATCGATTCATTCAAAGGTAATCCAAATATTTATTCGTTTCTCAATACCAACTCAAAAAATCATAAACACATGATCGGTCAAATCAATAAGCGTCCGAAATTGATTTCCAACAGGTATATTCGCGACGGGATGCTTATTTCTATTTCAGGTACAGATAAAAATTGGGATTTAATCGGGCAGCGCAGTTCAAATATCGAAGAATTTTTTGACATTGCTTTGAACAACTGATATATTTATTCAAGCGTCCCGGTGTCCACCTATGGAACGCCCGAAATTACGCCACTTATCGGTTCTTTTCAAAACTTAAGCGTCCCACACGTCCCTTTTGTCCACCGGCATTTTGGATTTAAAATTTTGCACTTTGAACTCACAAAGAAATTCGTAATTAAAAGTAAGGTTTCAACTGTTTTTTGAGACGCGAGCGTCCCATTGTCCACCTATGGAACTCCTGAAATTACGCGACTTATCGGTTCTTTTCAAAACTTAAGCGTCCCACACGTCCCTTTTGTCCGATCAAAAAAAAGGTGAATTTTATGGCAAATATAAACGATTTAATGCTCCGCTATAAGACTCAAACTGCCGGAGCTATAAGAAAGTTTATTTCAAGGCACATAGCAGAAATAAATGCAGATGGTATCGAACACGCAAGGCAGACTTCAGACGGCTGGTACTTCGATGCCGAAGCTGTACGTCGTATTGATGAATTGCGTGGACTTTCTCAAGTCGCTATTGTTGAACAAGAAGAATCCGAGCGAATAAAAGAACTTCAACAAGAAAACGAAAATTTGCGTCAATTATTGCTGGTCGCCCAGTCCAAATTGATTAAAGTCCAGGAAGACTTGAATGAGAATCAAAAACTGTTGTCGGATTCCGAAAAAAAATTACTGACCGCCGAAAGCCAATCGAAAGAAAATGACATTGCTTTGATTCGCACACAGGCTGATTTAGAGATTGAAAAGACAATGAGGAAAATTGCGGAGGATAAATTCATCGAATCCCAAAAACAACATGAAGAACTTAAACTGGAATTTGCTCGGATAAAGAATCGCGGCTTAATCGATCGCATTTTCAATAAATTTTAGGGAGATGATGTTGCATTGACAAAGGAACAAGTCATAGAAAACCTTGACTCTTACATCCGACAAAATTTTGTTGATTTGAGCAGATTAAAATTTTCCGTCAGTTCAAAATACTCCGGCTTAACAGGAAAAATCAAGAAAAAAATTGATGATATCATTGCAAAATTCGACTATACATTTTCAAACTATTTGCGTGATCTTATAAAGAAAAAGGGATTGACCGAAGTAGAAGTCTACAAAAAGGCTCATTTGGACAGGCGTATTTTTTCCAAACTTCGCAACGTCAGGAGTTACAAACCAAGCGAACGCACCATTTGGGCTGTTGCTTTTGCAATGGAACTGAATATTGACGAAGTGGAAGAATTGCTTTCTAAATGCGGTTACGCTTTATCTCCCTATTACAAACTCGACTTGATAATACGATTCTTTTTTGAAAATCGAATTTATGACCTGTTCACAATAAATGAAATTTTGGAACATTATGGATTTCAACCGCTCGGCGAATAAATTTTTTTGAAATGTCGCTTTGAAAGCAACCAAATCCTCTTCAAATTGCGGTAGAATGACTTGATAATTTTTAAGCAATTTGAGGGGGAATTTTTTATGAAATTTACGACAAAAAAATTTATTGCTGTAGCTTTATGTTCTGCAGTTATTGCCTGTCAGGGAATTTATGCCGCACCTGTTTTTGCAGGAAATGCGGAGATGATACAAGAAATGCAAACATCATCAATTCCCGCAGGAAATGCTTATATTCCGAAAGGCACGGCTCTTGCAGTCGAATTGACAAAAGAATTGTCATCAAAAAAAGCAAAGGTTGGTGATGCCGTTCCTTTGAAATTGGTTGAAAATCTTATCGTTAACGACATTGTGGTTATCCCGGCAGGGACAGAAGTCAAAGGCGTTGTTACAGAGTCGCGTAAAGCAGGCGGATTCGGTCGCGGCGGTAAATTGGAAATTTCGATTGTCTCCGTAAAAACTCTGAATGGAGTTGAAATCCCGCTTGAATATACAAAAAAACAACACGGAGCAGGTGATGGTGGTGCAGTTGCAGTTGCAGCCGCTGTTACTCTTGTCGGCGGTATATTCATGAAAGGCAAAAATGTCGTTTTAAACGAAGGTCTGCAATTTGATGCAGAAGTTACAAATGACACGGATTTAAAAGTGTCACTCGAAAATTTGAAAGAGGAAATGGACGCAAGTAAACCTCACGGAGTTTCAATCTCAATAAAATGATTAAAAAATTTTTCATAATCATTTGGATTGCTCTTTTTCTTGTAAATTTTGAAACAAAGGCATCTGCATTTGAACATTCAACTATCCCTGTAGGAAACGCATTTATTCCGAAAGGGACGATTCTGAAGGTAGAACTTACGCGGGGCATTTCTTCCAAATATGCAAAGATAGGGGACAAAGTTCCGTTACGCTTGCTTGAAAATTTGATAATTAACGGCGTTGTGATTTTGGAATCCGGGACAGATGTGAAATGTGAAATAATTAAACGACAAAAAGCCGCTTTATTTGGTCGCGGCGGTAAACTTGAAATCTCTGTTATTTCAATCAAAGCAGTGAACGGATTGGAAATTCCCTTGCAATACACACAAAAAAATTATGGCAAAGACGAAGTTGCTGCGACAATGGCTCTTTTACCGACCATCGCAACAATTATAGGAGGTGTCTTTGTCACCGGTTCAAATGTATTTTACAAGCCCGGCTTGCGTTTTGAAATAAAAATGCCTGAGGATATTGATTTGAAGGTTCCGGCAGACAAATTGAGAGAAATTATGGTGAAAAAAGAATCTGCAAGCATTACGATCTCAAGACAATAATTTTTAGAATTCAATTCGTTGTGAGAGTACATCAAAAAAAGACTGCGATTTAAAATTACTTTTCGGCGGAGGATGTCAGGCGAGACATTTCAGCGAAACAGGAAATATTGATGTCGCCGGTGAGATAATTTATGTCGAAAGGTGGCGATGAAATGGTCAACCGTGCTTTTCAATACGATTTAATTTCAGAAAAATGGGTTGAGTGTACCAACGAAAATTTTATCAACGCCGATATTGAAAAATTACCTTCTGTTGTAATTGTCAAATATGATTGGAAGCGTGATGAGAATTTTTTATTTTGTCCAAAACATAAACAAGTTGAAAAAATAATTTTCAGAGATGAGTTTGAAATTATTTCAGAGCAAAATTGTAAATTCAGCGGCTTGAAAGCAGTCGTAAAAATTTCAAGGAACGAATTTGAAAATTCCTGTCGAGAAATTCACGATGTGCCGATTCGTTGGAGAATATTCCAAAATTCTGCGGATAGTCCGATAAATATTGCCGCCGATATTGTCAGACTGTATTATCACGGTTGGCATAATATTTTTCTCAAACATTATGAAAATTATTTTATTAACGTTTCCATAAAGAAAAAAATTTTTGTAACAAATCTTGCAAAATCAGAAATAAAAATTCCCGAAATTGTGACAGATTTGGCAATGGAATTTTTGCAAGAAAGTACAAAAGCAGTTTATGGATTTAAACCGACAGTAATAACAAAATTTGAAGGCAAAGAAAAAATTTTGGCTTACATTGAGAGACCTTTCGATTTGAATATTATTTTGCTGAAATATTTTTTTGCGGACTTCGTTGAGTTTGATAAAATTTTTCCCTACGAATGTACCGATAATTACAAGATTATTTGCCGACTGCTTGAAATAAATCCTCCGAAAAGTCTGAGAAAGGCTTATGCAAAAAATCCTTACGCAATAATTTGGTATATGATTTTCAAACAGCTTGGAGTTCAAGACGTAAATTTTATGCAAAAATTTTTTCCGCTCGATGATTGTATCGCAAATATGTATCTCAGCAAATTTTATTTCAACACGAAAACAAAAAAAGTTTCACGAATTGAATATCGCAAAAAGTGGCTGGCATTGGAATATTTTTGCAAATGTATGCTCAACAACAAGGGCGAAAAATTTTTTATGAATTGGCTTTACAAATTTTCGACGAAAGAAAATCTGACTCAAAATCAGATTGATACAATTGAAATGTTTTACAAGTACGAAGATAAAATTTCTGCAGAAATTAAAGCACGACTTTGGAAAGACGGACTGACAAATTATATTCACGATATGATCAGCTGGCAGGTCAGAGAATCGCTGAATCATTTGGAAAATGTTCGAGTAATCTTTACGCCGGAGATTTTGGAATACGAAGCAATAATTAACGGCTATGAATTTAAAATTGTTCGCGACACGAAGACTTTATATTTTGTCAGCTTGGAGCTTGAAAATTGTGTTATGAGTTATCGTGACAAATTTCTAAAACAAGAATCGATTATTGTGGTCGTCATCAAAAATAAAAAATATTTGGCTTGCATTGAAATTCAAGATAAAATTAAAGTTGTTCAAGCGTTAGGTGTGCATAATCAAAGGCTCGAAGGAGAATTATTATTTGTTTTTGAAATTTGGACGGCATGGAAAAATTTGATTGACTACAGTGAGCATAATTCTACTCCGATAATTCAATGCGAAAATGTAGAACCTTACACGGATTTGGGAAAATTTGTCGGCAGTTTGATTGTAAAAGCGAGGACTGATTTGAGTGGAAGAGATTAAAGGAAAAATCGGCAAAGCGATTTCATTTGCGAAAAATATTGACGATAAGGCACGGGAACAAATTCAAAGAATGTGCGATTACGAATTTACCCGCGATTCAAAAATTAGGATAATGCCGGACGTTCACGCAGGTAAAGGTTGCACGATTGGCACGACAATGACGGTTACTGACAAAGTTGTTCCGAATATCGTCGGAGTTGACATCGGTTGTGGAATGTTCACAGTAAAACTTGAAACTGATTCGATTGACTTTGAAAAATTTGACGAGTCGGCACACTTTATTCCGTCGGGTTTAGCTGTTTGGGACACAGTGCAAGAAAATTTTGATTTGAAAAAACTTCATTGCTTTGATTCACTCAAAAAAATTTCGTGGATTGAAAAGAGCGTCGGTACTTTGGGCGGCGGAAATCATTTTATCGAGATTGACAGGGCGAAGGACGGGACTTTTTATCTCGTGATTCACACGGGGAGCAGAAATCTTGGAAAACAGGTTGCGGAAATTTATCAAGAATTGGCAATTGATTTGAACGTGGGCAAAGCGGCTTACAAAGAGCAGGTAGAAAATTTGATTCGCGAATACAAGGAAAGCGGGCGACAGAAAGAAATTCAATCGGCTTTGAAAAAACTTTCCGAAAATCGTCGAAATACTTCAATCCCTGCTGATTTATGTTTTGTTTACGGTGAGTATTTGGAAAATTATTTTCACGACGTGAAAATTTGTCAGTACTTTGCACGGCTCAATCGTGAAACTATCGCAAAAATTTTACTTGAACACACGGGAATTTCCGGCGGCGAATCTTTCCACACGACACACAATTATATCGACGTGGAGGAAAAAATTATTCGCAAGGGGGCAATTTCTGCCCGTCGCGGTGAAAAAATTTTGATACCGATAAATATGCGTGACGGTTCTGTTTTGGCTGTCGGCAAAGGCAATTCCGATTGGAATTTTTCTGCTCCGCACGGTGCGGGAAGAATTATGTCGCGAATGGCGGCAAAAAATTCTTTGAATATGACCGACTATAAAAATTCTATGGCTGGAATCTATACGACTTCAATCAGCGAAGGGACACTTGACGAAGCTCCGCAAGCGTATAAATCTCTCGAAGATATTGTTGATGTTATCGGCGAAACTGCGGAAATTTTGGAAATTATGAAACCTGTTTACAATTTCAAGGCAATGGAATAAAGTGAGAATACGATTACTCCAAAAAAGTTGGAGTGAAAATTATTTTCAGATTTTGAACAAAAATAAAGTATGCTGTACCCAAAATTGACATCATTTTCGCAGACTTTTTCTTTCGAGCAAAGTGTATAAAATTTTTGAAACAAATGTT
>CALEPR010000038.1 GCA_937910665.1 uncultured Selenomonadales bacterium | reverse complement strand
ATGACAAACTTTTGCTTGATGTTATTCTTGCCTAAAATTTATGAAACGCCCGTGACTTTGCAATAAAATATACAGGAATAATTTTTTATTTGCCGAAAGTTACTCAAACCGAAACGAAAATAATTGTTCGGTCGATTTTATTTTTCTCGAGAGGACGACATAAAAAAATTTTTAGAAAGTGATTTTTAAATGACGGAATATTTGATGATTTTATTTGTGCTCGGCTTGAGTTTTTTCGGACACAATATGACAGTAGTTTATGCAGCAATAATTGTCTTGGCAGCAAAAATTATTTCGCAAATCAGCGGCGCACCAATAATTTTGGAATGTCTCGGAGATCACGGACTGCAATTCGGAATAATAATTTTGACGGCGGCAATTTTGGTTCCAATCGCGAACGGCACAGTCACAATCTCGACAATGATTGAGTCATTCAAAAGTTTGCCGGGAATTGTTGCACTGACCGCAGGACTTTTGGCAGCAATTTCAGGCGGTTTGGGAGTTCCGCTAATGCAGGAAAATCCGAACGTCATTCCTGCTCTGATAATCGGAACGATGGCAGGAGTATTTTTCTTCAAAGGAATTGCGGTCGGCCCTTTAATTGCGGCAGGATTTACATATTTTGTCTTGGCAATCGTGGAATATTTTAAATAAAATAAATTGGTTGACGATACAGGCAATTTGTTATAAAAATGTAGTAAGAATTTTAAACTGAAGGAAGAAATTTTCATGGACGAATTATTTTTATCGCGGCTGCAATTTACAGCGACAAATTGTACAGAAAAAATTATTGACTAAAAAAATTTTGGGAAGGAGAAAATTTTTAATGGTAAATTTTATTCAGCAAGAAATTGAAAATGATTTAAAGGCAGGAAAATATTCCGAAGGTATCCGCACGCGTTTTCCTCCCGAGCCGAATGGTTATTTGCATATCGGTCACGCGAAATCTGTTTGCTTGAATTTTGGTTTGGCAAATTATAATCATGGACTTTGCAATCTTCGCTTTGACGACACAAATCCGACAAAGGAAGATGTCGAGTACGTCGATTCAATTCAGGAAGATATTAAGTGGCTCGGTTTCGATTGGGGCGACAGAAGATTTTTTGCGTCCGATTATTTTGGAAAATTTTATGACTTTGCAGTTGAACTTATCAAGCGCGGACTTGCTTACGTCGATGACCTCAGCGCGGAGGAAATAAAAAATTATCGCGGCACTTTGACCGAGCCCGGTAAAGAAAGTCCTTTCCGCAATCGCAGCGTCGAAGAAAATTTAGATTTATTTGCAAGAATGAAGTCGGGCGAATTTGAGGACGGCGAAAAAGTTCTCCGCGCAAAAATTGATATGGCATCTCCAAATATAAATATGCGCGATCCTGTCATTTACAGAATTACAAGAAGTCATCATCACCACACAGGCGACGAGTGGTTAATTTATCCAATGTACGACTTCGCCCATCCTCTCGAGGACGCGATAGAAAATATTACACACTCGGTTTGTACTTTGGAATTTGAAGATCACAGACCATTTTATGATTGGCTCTTGGATTCTCTCGGCTTCGACGTTAAAACTCGTCCGCGTCAGATTGAATTTGCGCGTTTGGATTTGACGAACACAATTACAAGCAAGAGAAAACTTCGTCAGCTTGTCGAGGAAAATCATGTTCGCGGCTGGGACGATCCAAGAATGCCGACGCTTTCCGGAATGAGACGGCGCGGTTTTACTCCAGCGGCGATAAAAAATTTTTGTAATGAAATTGGCGTTGCGAAGTCGAACAGTTTGGTTGACGTTGCGATGCTTGAACATTGCGTCCGCGAAGATTTAAACAACACAGCCGACAGAGTTATGGCGGTCTTAAATCCTCTGAAAGTTATCTTGACAAACGTCGAGGAAGGCAAGACGGAATATTTGCTTGCCGATAATCATCCGACGCTTGGCGGCAAAAGATTTGTTCCTTTCACGCGGGAAATTTTTATCGAACGCGACGACTTCATGGAAGATGCTCCGAAAAAATTTTTCCGACTGAAACCCGGCGGTGAAGTTCGATTGAAACATGCTTACATTATCAAGTGCGAAGAAGTTGTCAAAGATTCGGAAGGAAATATTATTGAACTCCATTGTTCGATTGATCCGACTTCAAAAAGCGGCGGCGAAACTGCGAACAGAAAAATTAAAGGCACAATTCACTGGGTAAGCGCGACTGAAAATCTCAAGGCGGAAGTTCGACTTTATGATTATCTTTTGACTTCGGACGAACATGGAAATTTTCCTGAAGATTTTATTGCCGCACTCAATCCAAAATCTTTAATCGTGATTGAAAATGCTTTGATTGAGCCGAGCGTAAAATTGACGGCGGCAGGAACTCACTATCAATTTTTGCGACTGGGATATTTTGTTGTCGACCCGGACACCACGCCGGAAAAATTAGTTTTTAATCGCGTCGTCGGCTTGAAAGATTCTTGGGCGAAAGTCAACGAAAAATAAAAAATTTTTTCAGAAAAAATAATTTAATTGCCGCGCTCGGACGTGGTGATTTTTTTTATTTTATAAAATTTTGCCAAACTCACAAAAATTTTTCAGCACTCGAACTTGTAAAAAAATTAAAAAAATTTGGAGATAGAAAAATATTTCAATTCTCTTCCGCAAAAAATTCTTGATTGGAAAACTCCTGAGGATTTTTTCAATTACTGTCTCATTTCTTCTTGCATTTAACAACGCCCGTGTGCCGAAAAAAACTTTTCTTGTAAATGAAAAGGAAGCGTGATAAAATTCGGCGGTGTATTTTTTTAAAACTTGAATTAGCGCGAAAAATTATTTCTTCTCTGAAGGGAGTTTTAAAATTTGTTTGGTTCAACTAGCGTCGGTATCGATCTGGGAACGGCAAATATTTTGGTCTATGTTAAAGGCAAGGGAATTGTCCTGCGTGAGCCGTCCGTCGTCACAGTCGATAAAGATACTAATACTGTGCTTGCTATAGGCGAGGAGGCGCGCGAAATGATTGGGCGTACTCCTGGAAATATTGTTGCCATTCGACCTCTGCGCGACGGAGTTATTGCCGACTACGATATGACTGAATCAATGATCCGACACTTCTTGGAAAAAGTTGTCGGCAAGAGTTTGCTTTTCAGACCGCGCGTCATGATTTGCGTTCCTACCGGCGTGACTGTCGTGGAAAAACGCGCAGTTCAGGAAGCGGCAGAGCAGGCGGGCGCGAAGAAAACTGAATTGATTGAAGAACCTATCGCCGCCGCTTTGGGAGCGGGAATTGATATTTCCGAACCTGTTGGCTCTATGGTCGTGGACATCGGCGGAGGGACTTGCGACGTTGCGGTTATTTCTCTCGGCGGGATTGTTCACGGCGACAGTTTGAGAGTAGCGGGAAACAGATTTGATGCAGATATTGAGTCTTACATTAAACGTGAATATAATTTGATGATCGGCGAGCGAACTTCGGAAAATATAAAAACTACAATCGGCGCAGCGTATCCCGGAGCAAGAAATTTAACAATGGACGTTCGCGGCAGGGACGTTATCAGCGGCTTGCCGAAAAATATAAAAATCAGCACTGACGAAGTTGCCGCCGCACTGAAAGATTCTGTTGACAGGATTGTTACTTGCGTCAAAGGCGTTTTGGAAGGAACTCCTCCCGAACTTGCCGCCGACATCATGGACAGAGGAATTGTTTTGACCGGCGGAGGAGCGATGCTTTACGGTTTAGATGCGCTCATCAGACAAGAAACAGATATTCCGACTTCGGTGGCGGACGATCCTTTGAGTTGCGTCGCTATTGGAACAGGCAAGGCATTGGAGTACAGCAAAAATATTTAATAAAAATTTTTCCTGAAATTTGGATTGGCGGAAAAGATGGACAGAACATTTTATGATAACGAACGCGAAATTGATTTAACTGAGCAAAGAGCTTTGTATCGGCGCGAGAAAAAAATTATTCCGGCGCGTATCGGGATTTTTTTTGCGACGATTTTTATAATTTTTTTAGGTTGGAAATTTAATTATCACAACGCATATCTCGGCGCGGTAATTTTGCTGATGATTTTTATTCGACTTGTCAATTATCACAATGAACTGAAACGCCGACAACAATTTTTGATCAGTCGTCTGAATGTTTTAAATTCCTACATCGTCCGAGCGCGGGGAACTTGGCGAAATCGTTCGCAGACAGGCGAAATTTATTTGAAGAATGACAGACCGCAAGATATTGATCTTCACATTTTCGGAGCGGGATCAATTTTTCAATACATTTGCGCGGCGAGAACAAAACGCGGCAGGGACAGATTGGCTGAGGCTTTTTCTCCCGAGCCACCGAACTTTGCAGAAATCAGAATCAGGCAACGCGGCGTGGCTGAACTTTTGCAACGTCCGCGACTGTCATTGGATTTGGAAGCATTTGCAAGACTTATGCCGAATAATCACGACACAACGGAGCTGATAAAAATTGTCGAGGAAAAACTTCCGCACTCGGAAAAAATTTTTTATTTAAGATTTTTGCCGTTGCCGCTTTTAATCTTGTCAATTATTTTGGCGGCGAATGGAATTATAGAGCCGATTTTTGTCGCGCTTGCGCCGCTTTTGTCTTTAACTTTGGCGGTGGTAATGTTCGGCAAAATTTCAGAACTTCTAAAACCGTTGCAAAAATTTTCCAAAGAACTTCGACTTTATCACGCAATTTTTTCGCGACTTGAATCAACCGACTTTAATTCCAGCAAAATGCGACAGATCAGAAATACTTTGACTGCGGAAGTTTCTGCGGCGGAAAAAATAAAATTGCTTTCCTTAATCGCAAAAGTTTCCGACGCGAGGAGAAATCCTGTCTTTTATCTTCTGGGCAACGCAATTTTTTTGTTAGATTTTTTCTGCGCGGCTGAATTTGTAAGTTGGAGAAAGACTGCGGCAAAACATTTGCAAAATTGGTTGGACGCTTGGTCGGAGGCTGAAGTTATAATGTCGCTCGCCTCGATTGGGCAGACCAGACAAAATTATTGTTTCCCCGAATTGATTGAAGGAGATTATCCGCGCATCGAAGTGAAAAGATTGTCAAGCATTTTGATCGCGGAAAAAAATGCCGTTGAAAATGATGTAAATCTTTCTGCAGGGACGACGATTATCACCGGCGCGAATATGTCGGGAAAAACAACTTGGATCAGAACGCTTGCCGGAGCGGTTATGCTTGCCTATGCGGGTGCTCCTGTCTGCGCGGAAAGTTTTTCTGTAAGCAAGATGGCAATTTTTACTTCGATTCGCGTCAACGACGATTTGAGTCAAGGTCTGTCATCTTTCTACGCCGAAATTTTGCGAATCAAAAGCATGATTGAGTATGACAAAAAAAATTTGCCGATGTTAATTTGCATTGATGAAATTTTCAAAGGCACAAACGAAGTCGACAGACTTATTGGAGCGAAGGAAGCAATTAAACGCCTGACCAACAAAAAAAATATTACTCTGGTGACGACGCACGACTTTGAACTTTGTGAACTGCCTTTTGTAAAAAATTCGCACTTCGAGGAATATTATGAAGGCGACAAAATTAAATTTGATTTCAAACTTCGCGAAGGCAGAACTCAGACAACCAACGCAAAATATTTGCTGAAAATGGCAGGAATTTTGGATAATTAGGAAGGAGGAGTTAGAACTGAGGAATGAAAAAAAAATTCCTAACTCCTCAGTCCTCACTCCTAATTATTTTGACTGCGACCGCTGCGGACTTTGCTGTAAAAATGTCGGAAAAACTTTTATGCAAGCCGAACATTAGGAAGGAGGAATTAGGAATGAGTAATGAAAAAATAATTTCTAACTCCTCGCTCCTAACTCCTAACTCTCCTGGCTCCTCACTCCTAACTCATAATTATTTTGACTGCGACTGCTGCGGACTTTGCTGTAAAAATGTCGGAAAAACTTTTATGCAAGCCGAACTCGACAGGGGCGACGGAGTTTGTAAAAATTTTGACGATGAAACAAAACTTTGCAAAATTTATAAAAGTCGTCCGCTTGTCTGCAACGTCGACGCTTATTACGAAAAATTTTTGTCCGAGAAGATGAGTCGCGAAGATTTTTACAAAATAAATTACAAAGTCTGCAAAAAATTAAAGAGCAATTCATAAAAAAATTTTTCCTCCAAAACGGAGGAATTTTTTTGCCATTCAGGTATTATCACTCTAGCAACTAAAAGTCAAAAAATTTTTATATTTCTTCGAGTAAGGACAAAGTTTTTTTACGAACATCAATTTTTATTTTTTTAATCGCTGAAAATTTTTAACAATAATTTTTTTTTTGTGTTATAATATGCGCTGCTTATCAAGGGGGGAAAAATTTTTTATGAGATTAACCGCCGCGATCGCCAAATGGCAACCGCTTAGACATCTGGGAGTAATTTTTGGCTGTTTAATCGCCGCATCCTCAATCAACTTATTTGTCGTGCCGAGTCATCTTTTGACAGGCGGAGTGACAGGCATTGCGATGATTGTCTATTACTTGGCAGGACTTCCTATCGGATTGCAAACTTTGATTTATAATTTGCCGCTACTGATTATGTCCTACAAGTTGCTGGGGAAAAATTATACTCTGGACGTAATAATCGGCACGGTAGTTTTTTCAATCTGCCTCGACGCGACAAAATTTTTAAATGCTTATGCGCCTGCCAATGATTTAATGTTGGCTTCGATTTACGGAGGAATTTTTAATGGAATTGGTTATGGAATTGTTTTCAGGATGAACGGCTCAACCGGCGGCTTTGATATTCTCGGCGCAATTATAAAAAAATATTATTCGATGAACATGGGGACAGTGATTTTTGGTTTTAACTGCGTGATAGTTTCTGTCGCGGGATTTTTATTCGGAATTGAACCGGCAATGTTCACTTTGATCTGCATGTACACAAATTCAATCGTGACTGACAAAGTTATTGCAGGCGTGAATCGCAGGAAGGCAGTTTTGATTGTTTCTGAAAAGTCGAAAGAAATTGCCGACGGAATCATAAATGAATTGAAGCGCGGAGTGACTTTTTTGCATGGGCAAGGAGCTTTCACAGGAAACGAAAGAAATGTTGTCATGGTCGTCGTGAGTTTGACGCAGATTGCAAAGTTAAAAATTGTCGTCAACGCGATTGATAAAAATGCTTTCATGATAATCGTTTCGGCGAGCGAAGTCATGGGACGCGGATTTACCAGACCGAGCCGAACGAAAAAAATTCCTGTCGAGGATCAACTTTCGCCGGAAACTGAAATGAAAATTCAAAAGGCACTCAATGCCACTGATTGAAAAATTTTTTTTGAGGAGGAAAATTTTTCTATGGAAATTACTTATCTGCTGAACAGCGGATTTATGATTAAGGACAAAGATATTTTAATGTTGTTCGATGACTTCGACGATCCTTCGCTGACTGTCGATAAAGTTGTCGGCGAAGGAGATTTTAAATACCTGTACATTTTTGTGAGTCATGCGCATTTTGACCACTTCGGTACGCATATTCGCGCTTACGCTGAACAGACTACAAGATATATTTTCAGTAACGATTTAAAGCGTACACGCCGCGTGAAACTTTTTCCTTCGACTGACATAACTTTTATGAGAAAGTACAGCGAATGGGAAGGCAAAGGAATTAAAGTTTGGACTTACGACTCGACCGACGTGGGAGTTTCTTTTTTGGTTGAGTTGAAGTCCGGGAAAAGAATTTTTCACGCAGGAGATTTTAACTGGTGGCACTGGGACGAGGACAGTCCGGAAAATCGCCAGATTGCCAAGAGAATTTTTTTCAAGCAGATGAAACGCTTGAAAGGTTTGGAGGCGGACGTTGCATTTTTTCCTGTGGACGGACGGCTCGGAGGTTCTCAGGAAAAAGGCGTGACAGAATTTATCAAGCAGACTGAAGTTAAAGCTTTGGTGGCGATGCACAGACCGGGATTTCCTGCTTGGATACCTTCCAGAAATTTTTTGATAGAAGCCGGAAAAATTCCGTACTGGTCGCCGACTTACTCGGGAGAGTTCAGGAAATTGGAAAAAAATAAGTTTAGTGAATAGTTAGTTGCAGAGTGGTTAGAATTTTTTTCTAACCGCTGTCCGCCGATGAAATGTAAGGAGGAAAAAATTATGACTAAGAAAAAAGTTATGTTGACTCAGGAAGGCAAAAATAAACTGATTGAGAAATTGGAATATCTGAAAAGTGTCAAGCGTCTGGAAGTTGCGGACAGATTGAGAGCGGCAATCGCGCTCGGCGACCTCAGCGAAAATTCCGAGTACACTGACGCAAAAAATGAGCAGGCTTTTTTGGAAGGCGAAATTCAAGATCTTGAAAACAAAATTCACAACAGCGAAATTATTCAGGACGACGGCGGCGACATTGTTTCCATCGGCAGCAAAGTAAAAATTTTGGACGTGGAATTTGGCGAGGAAGAAATTTATACAATCGTCGGTTCGACTGAGGCGGACCCGGACGAAAATAAAATTTCAAATGAATCTCCGATCGGTGCGGCTATCATTGGTCAGGTTGCGGGCAGTACAGTTCAAGTTCATGCGCCTGCCGGGATTTTACAGTACAAAATTTTGGAAATTGTTAGAGATTAGTTTGCAGATTGGCAAAAAATTTTTTATATTTCTTCAAGTAAAGACAAAATTTTTTTTTACAAACATATTTGCATTTATGACTGTCGGAATGATAGCGAACATTTGAAAAAAATTTTTGGCGACGAGGTTGCAGAAAGATTCAGCGAACAAGATTTTATAACTTTCCGGCTTATTCAAAATTTGCCAAGCAGAACGGTTATAAAATAAATTCACGGGATGAAAAATATTTTTTAGATCTGATTTCGGACTTCATGGAAAATTTAAAACAAAATTCAAACTTTCTAAAAAAATAAGCAGGTGATTATTTTAATGACATTGAGTGAAGAAATTTCCAAGCGTCGAACATTCGCAATAATTTCTCACCCCGACGCAGGCAAGACAACTTTGACAGAAAAACTTTTGCTTTACGGCGGAGCGATTCATTTAGCCGGCTCGATTAAATCTAGGAAAACTCAACGCCACGCTGTCAGCGACTGGATGGAAATTGAAAAGCAGCGCGGAATTTCTGTCACCAGTTCGGTTTTGCAATTCGACTACAATGGTTTCAGAATAAATATTTTGGACACGCCCGGTCACCAAGATTTTTCCGAAGATACTTACAGAACTTTGATGGCGGTTGACAGCGCGGTTATGATTCTCGATGCAGCGAAGGGAGTTGAGGCGCAGACCAAAAAACTTTTTAAAGTTTGTCGTGAGCGGCGCATACCAATTTTTACTTTTATAAATAAACTTGATCGTTACGGAAAAGTTCCGCTCGACCTTCTGGACGAAATTGAAAAAGTTTTAGGTATTCCCACCTATCCAATGAATTTTCCCATTGGCGTGGACGGAAAATATTTAGGCGTGTTCGACAGACAGAAAAATCAGATTGAACTTTTCGCAGAGGACACGACGCACGGACAGAGCGAAAGAATTTCAGAAATTTTTTCTGCGGACGACAAAGAAGTTATAAATCGAATTGGACAGGAAATTTTTGACGCTCTGCAAGATGATTTAATGTTGCTTGATGAAGCCGGAGAAAATTTTGACAAGGCAAAAGTTGACGCAGGAGATTTAACGCCGACATTTTTTGGTTCGGCGATGACAAATTTTGGCGTTCAAAATTTTTTGGAAGAATATTTAAGGCTTGCTCCTCCTCCTGCGCCGCGACTTTCGGACGACGGAATTATTGAGCCGAGCGACGAAAATTTTTCTGCGTTTGTCTTTAAAATTCAGGCGAATATGAATCCCGCGCATCGTGACAGACTTGCCTTTATCAGAATTTGCAGTGGAAAGTTTGAAAGGAATATGCAAGTTTGGCATGCTCCATCAAATAAAATTGTAAAACTTGCCCAGCCGCAACAATTTCTTGCGCAGGAAAGACAAATTATCGAGGAAGCATTTCCCGGAGATATTGTCGGACTTTTTGACCCGGGAATTTTTGGAATTGGCGACACAATTACCGACGCAAGTCACAAATTTAAATTTGAAGATTTTCCAACATTTCCACCGGAAAAATTTGCTCGCATCCAGGCAAAGGACACAATGAAACGCAAACAATTTCAAAAAGGCGTCGAGCAACTCACTCAGGAAGGCGCGATACAACTTTTTTATCCTGTCGGCAGCGGAACTGATTCTTACATCGTCGGCACGGTCGGAACTTTACAATTTGAAGTTTTGCAATACAGATTGAAGTCGGAGTACGGCGTAGAAATTTTGATGAATATGTTGAACTTTGAGGTTGCGCGTTGGCTGAAATTTGACGACGAAAAAAAAGTTTCTCCGACTTCTCTGCGCGGCGCAGACAGAGGAATGTTTGTCTTGGATAGAAATGAAAATCCTGTTCTGCTTGTGGAAAATGAATGGGCGTTGGGTTGGATTGCAGAAAATAATCCAAAGTTGATTATGAGCTCAACTCCTTTTAGCTAAAAAATTTTAAGAAGCTGTATTCACAGCTTCTTAGGGGTTAGGAATTAGGTGTTAGGGATTTATTTAAAATTTCTGCCCAAAAAAACCTATTTCCTTATCCCTTATCGCTTTCCCCTGAACTTGTGAATACAAGTTCTAAAATTTCGCATTATTGATTTTCGCGGAAAGTTGCCACGGGCGTTTCATAAAAATTTTAGATAAAAATGCTACACTTCAAAAAAAGGAGTGACCGCCAGTGCAAGAATATTTTT
>CALEPR010000037.1 GCA_937910665.1 uncultured Selenomonadales bacterium | reverse complement strand
GAAAAAACTTCAATTCCTTCCGAGATTATCGTGCAAATTAATTCTATTGCGCCAGACGCTCTTCAGTCGCACGGTGTCCTCTCTTTAGCTAAGGACGGTAAATCTTACGTCTGCCCTAATTGCGGCAACGGCACTGGCAAATCCGGCGACGGCATCATTCCGGGCAAATCCCCTGAGGGCGCGTGGCTGTATCACTGCTTTTCTTGCGGCGCTGGCTTCAACAATATCAAACTCCTTGCCGCTCACTACGAACTCGACGCTGCCAACAATTTCATCGACGTCTGCAAACGTGCTTGTGTTGATTTCGGTATCTATCTCCCCAACACGGAACCCAAGCCGAAGAAAAATCCACAAGCGTCTCTCATTCTAGCCGATATTAAAGCCGCTCAAGCTAACCTCGACAACCTCCCATTTGAAGCACGACGCGGCTTATCTTTGGAGACCTATAAACTTCACGGTTGCGGCTACACTAAATCTTTCACTACTATTCAAAGCCGCCTCGAAGGTCGTACGCTTCCGCCTTCTCGCAGAATCATCATTCCAGCGGGCAACCACTACAACGCCGTCTTGATTGAACCCGACAGACCCAACGTCGAGAAAAAATACCACAAAATCCATGCTGGCACCAAACACCCTTTCGCTATCGACTTTATCACCGCCGATACAAATTTTGTGATCGTCGTGGAAGGCGAAATCGATGCCATGTCTCTCAACCAAGTCTTCGGCACCGACTACCGCGTCGCTATCGCCACTTGCGGTGCCGCCGTCGGTAAAGACATCGCAAGAGAAATTTTCGACAAGCTGGAGAGTATTTTCGCAACGGCTGAGAAAAAACCGTACATTCTCATTCTTTTCGACAACGACACCACCGGCAGACGTGAAGCCGCCAAATTCAGCCTTGAATTTATCAAGCGCGGCTATCCGGCTCTGGTGGATTTTTTTTCTGACGGTAAGGAAAAAATTGACGTAAATGACATTCTTGTCCGACTCGGCGACGAAGGCTTGAGGCAAGCCACTACTGAGATTATTCAGCGCAATTCGTCCAATTTTGAGGCATTGATTAAAACAATCGCAGAAAAGAAAATCACCGAGATGCTTAATTCGTCTGCTTTGTTCCTTACGGACGAACAATACCAAAAAATTTTTCGAGACATTTCAGGCGTAAATGATTTAGCAAACGCACGCCGCTTCGCTTTCATTATCAAAAATTTATTGGGCGACAGAATTCGCTATCTTTCTGACTGCGACCGCTGGGCGAACTACAACAGTACCGACGGCACTTGGAGCATCAATTCCAATTCCAAAAACACCGCTCTGAACGCGGAAATTGCACAAGCTGCTGACATTTTATCCGCCAATGCGAAAACTGCCGACGACCGTGCCGTTGCTGCTGCTTTTACCAATCAGCGCAAATATTCTCCTGCCATCACCACAATGAAGTACAACTCTCTAATCACCATTAGTTCTGAGAATTTCGACCGGCATAAGAATCTACTCAACTGCCAGAATTGCGTCGTTGATTTGGAGACCGGCAAGATCTACCCGCACGCTCCCTGCATTGACGTTGACGGCGGCGCTCTCAGGCTCTCAGATTGGGCACATTTCTCGAAGGTCGCGCGGGCAGATTTTCGCGGCATTGACTACCGTGATCCCGACGGCGTCGTTGAGAAGTTTTTCCGTGACGTCCTGCCCGACGAGCAAACCCGCGCGGCTTTCCTGCGCTTCTGGGGATACGCGATAACCGGCGAATGTTGCGAAGAAAAATTCCTCTTCATGGACGGCTCCGGCGGCAACGGCAAGGGTACCGCCTCCGGCGCTCTCATGAACGTCGTCAATAATTACGGATGCGCCTTCCCCATTGAAGGCATTCTCATGAACTCGAAGATTGACGCAAACGCCGCTACTCCCGCCTTCAACATGCTCTGCGGTGTCCGTGTCGCCATGAGCGAGGAAATTCCTGCCAACGCCAGACTCAACGCCGCCAAAATCAAACTTCTCAACGGCGGCGACAGAATTCCGATTCGCAGACTCCACGAAGAATACAGCGTCATCGAAGACCCGACGCACACCATGATTTTTTCCGGCAACAACCTGCCCGAAATCGGCGACGTTCACGACCCTGGTATTCTGCGACGGCTTCTTCGTGTCCCCTTCCGACAGGATTTCAGACTCAACCCCGATTTGAACCTGAAGAAGAAATTGGCGACGCCAGAATGCCGCGCGGCTATCCTCGCATTGCTCGTCGAAAACGCTATGTTGTGGTATCGCGACGGCTTGCTTATCTCCAGCGAAATGCAAAACGCCGTTAAGAGTTACATCGAGTCTCAAGACTTCATCGCCGAATTTGTCGCCGAGCGCTGTAATTACGGCAGAGATTTGAAAATCCCGCGAAAAGAATTCCTTGACGCCTTGCAGACCAGCTATCCGAAAGAAACACGCGGCTTGTCCGACCGCGCTCTCACTTCTATGGTTGAAAAACTCGACGGCATTTCTTACCGACTGGGAACACGAAAATATTATTATTTCTTTGGCATAGGCTGGAAAAGCGCGCCAGAACAACAATCTTTTAATTTTTCTCACGACGACAACGAGCCTCCGTTCTAATTTGAGAGTGGACAAAGTGGAGTTTCAGAGTGGACAAAGTGGAGTTTTGAAGTTAAAAGTCCACTCGTGGTGAAAATACGCACTTGTTGATTTAACGCCATTTTTAGCCTTGAATTTTCTGAAAAAGTGGAGGAAGTGGATAAAGTGGATAAATTTACAAAGTCAACAAAAAACAATTTTAAACACGACGGAAAAAACGCGAAATTTGACATGATGATTTTTGGGCGTGTGTGAAAACGAAAAAAGCTCCACTTTGTCCACTTTGTCCACTATACCGCGTCAGTACGCGACAAAATCGAGTGGAGAAACTTTTTCAAAACTCCACTTTGTCCACTCAAAAGTCCACTCGAAACTCCACTCAAACTCCATCCGAAGGCGATAGATGGCGTCACGACGCGGTTTTTGGGACTTTCTATAACTTTCTATCCCTTAACACCCGAATCATTGTAGATTTTCCAGAAAAAAATGGCGTTTTGACACGACTTTTTTCTATACCTACCCTTTTTTTGACTCTGAATTTTTTCTGGAGATTTTTTTTGACTACGCGCTTTTTGTGGGGTAAAATGGCAAAAATTAGTTTTGACGTGTCTGAAATCTGTGCAAGACTCAGTTTCTTCACTCAAAACTTCACTCAAAACTTCGGAAGAGGTGAATGCGTGTGGCGGACTTTACGTTCATAGATTTGTTCGCAGGAATAGGCGGCATACGTATCGCCTTCGAGGCTGTCGGCGGTCGCTGCATTTTTACGAGCGAGTACAACGAGTGGTCTAAAAAGACGTACCTTGCTAATTTTGGAGCGGACGGGCAATTCATCGGAGATATTGTGCCGTTCCCCGCCAGCAGCGTGCCGGATCATGATGTCCTGCTCGCGGGTTTTCCCTGCCAGCCGTTTTCGATTGCCGGTGTCTCAAAAAAAAATTCCCTCGGACAGCCGCACGGCTTTGAATGTGCGACGCAGGGGACTTTGTTTTTCGATGTTGCGCGGATCCTCAAGGAGAAGCGCCCGCAGGCATTTTTGCTGGAAAATGTCAAGAATCTGTTGTCGCATAATCGGGGACAGACGTTTGAGATCATCAGAAGTACGCTTGAGGACGAACTGGGCTATCACATTGCTTGGAAAGTTATTGACGGAAGGCACTGGGTTCCGCAGCACCGCGAGCGAATTGTCATAGTCGGTTTCAAACACGCGACGGGCTTTTCGTTCGACGCGCTCCAATTGCCGGCGGCGAGTCCGAAATTGCAGACAATTCTTCACCCTGAAGACGGTACCGAATTGCCTGAAGCTCCGTTCACGGCGGGAACAAATGCGACGGTCAACTCGAAATATTTCCTCAGCGACAGATTGTGGCAGTACCTGCAGGCTTATGCCGAGAAACACAGGGCGAAGGGTAACGGCTTCGGCTACGGTCTGGTGACGGCGGACGATGTGGCGCGGACGCTGTCGGCTCGCTACTACAAGGACGGTTCTGAAATTCTCGTGTCCAGAGGCAAAAATAAAACCCCACGTCGTCTGACGCCGCGCGAATGCGCCAGATTGATGGGGTTCAGCGATGATTTTAAGATCGTCGTTTCAGACACGCAGGCATATCGGCAGTTCGGAAATTCTGTGGTGGTTCCGGCAATGACTGCGGTTGCCCGTCTAATGGAGCCGTACATCATCTCGACGGGAACTTTGTCACTCAGAAAGGCGGTCTGAGAATGAAACGAGGGTATTTGGCGGAATATTTTCTGGGAGTCGCCGCTAAGACACTCAGTGCGGTTGAGACTGACATGTCCAGAAGTCACCAGCACGAGTTCAATGGCGCCGGTGATCTGAAAAAAATTTTCGGGACGGGCAGGAAGACATTTGCCGCCCAGTTCCTGTACTTGAATGACGAAGATGACGAGCCGGTGAAGGATACGGGCTTTCTGACGTGGTACGACGCCCGTGAGAAACATCCTTCTCGTTCGGAATACCGGCTGTATTTTCAAACGAACGGTGTCTCAGATTGTTCAGCTGCGGGCGACGTTGTTTTTATCGGGCTGAAGCAGGATCAGACCGTTACGGTGATCGTGGCAGAGGCTAATTCCAGAATCAGTGAACAGCTGGCGTGGCTTTTTGGTCTCGACGTGTCGGCGGCATTTTCAGTCCGCGATAATCTGGACGACGAGCACGACCGGCTGAACTACGTCTCGAGAACAATTTTGGAACACATTGGGATCCATGTCGAGGACCGTGAAGAAAATTATCTCGACGACATGCTCGCCAGATTCGGCAATCAGTTTCCGACGACGGAAGAATTTTCAGCTTATGCGCGAGATACGCTGGCAGGGGACATTAATGCTCTGGACGCGCCGGATTTAGTGTTGCTGAATTGGGTTGAGCGTGAAGAGCGACTGTTTCGCACGTTTGAAAGGCACCTGGTGTCGGCGCAGATTGCAGCGGGATTTGGGAATGACGTCGACCAGTTTTTTCAATTCGCGTTGTCGGCACTCAACCGGCGGAAAAGTCGCGCCGGACGCTCGCTGGAAAATCATGTGGAACAGCTCTTTATCGCGCGGCACATTCAGTATGAACGCAATAAGACTACTGAGCACAAATCCAAGCCGGATTTTATTTTCCCCAGCATATGCGCCTATCATGATGTCGGGTTTGATACGAGGAAGCTGACCATGCTCGGCGTCAAAAGTACCTGCAAGGATCGTTGGCGGCAAGTGCTGTCAGAAGCCGACAGAATCGCCGAGAAGCACCTTCTGACGCTTGAGGCAGGGATAAGTACCAGTCAGCTTGATGAAATGCGTTCCAGGCGCTTACAGCTCGTTATACCGCTTGAAATTCAGGCGACGTACCCAGAATCTCAGCAAGAAAATTTAATGAGCGTTGCCAGTTTCATAGAAATGCTGGAATTTCGTCAGCGGGCGTTCAATTTCTAGCGGTCGAGAGGTAGTCTGATGGATATAAAGTCCAAGGCAAAACGCAGTGAAAATATGTCAAAAATTCGTTCTCGGAACACAAAGCCGGAGTTGTTTCTTCGTTCGCTGCTTCATCGAAATGGCTTCAGGTACAGGGTGAATTATCCTCTGGTGTCCGGCAAACCGGATTTATACTTCACGAAAAAAAGGATCGCGATATTCGTTCACGGGTGTTTCTGGCACCGTCACGAGGGCTGTAAGTACGCGTATACGCCGAAAAGCAATGTGCAATTCTGGATCGAGAAGTTCAACAAAAATCTCCGGCGCGATTCTGTCGTACGGGAGCAGTTGAAGGCGGAAAATATTCGCGTTCTGGTCGTGTGGGAATGTACCGTACGAAAAATGATGAAGGACGAAACTTTTGAGCAGGATGTTCTCGCCGAAATCAAAAATTTTTTAGAACTATCGATAGAACTTTATTGGGAACTATAGCAAAATCATTATTTTGTCGTCATTTGTAGTGGCAGTATATTGCCCGTCAATATCCGTGGATTGTATGTTGAAATTTTTTGCTTTTGTGATATTATATCTCAAAGGAGGTGATACTGATGAATGAAAACTCACTGGGGACTCTCGGCAAATCTATCGACGTACGTGCGATGACGTTTGAGGCTTTTCGTTGTGCGTTAAAGGCTTTACAAGAAAAATCAGATGCGGTTCTTAAGGATAATTGCGTAATTATTCTCACCAATTTTGGGCAAATCATCTGCAAAGTTGATGAGCAAGAATCTGTAGGCGAATCTATTGCTAAAGCTGTGTTGCAGGTAAGAGATTCGGAACTTCAAAAAATTCCTCCTGAAACACCTGTTATCAACGAGTGCAAGACGTTGCTTTTAAAAGACGTAGTCATTGTTCCTTTTGCAAATCCGCAAGCAAGATTGAACTACGGCGTCATCACACTTTTTACCGACCAGATTGCTGGAATTAGTATCGGTAAATTAACAGGCGAGACGGCTTGAAAGCATCTTCGTTCCCCGTACCTGCCGTAGGCAGGTATAACGGGTTATACCTGTCACACAGATTTTTGCAAAAACATAAGATTTTCGGCGACCTCCTTCGTGCTATTCTGCACTTAAGGAGGTTTTTTTTATGAGCTTTCAACATATCATTGTCGGCAAGGTCAAACTCAACGGTTTAGGCGGTATGTGCCATCACCTTCTCGACCGTGACCGCGTCAAAACTAATCCGAATATCGATTTGTCTCGTTCTCATCTCAATTGCTGCGTTGAGGAACTGAGTCCAGAAAATTTGACTCAGCGTGTCAATTCAAGAATTAAGCAGCTTAACTTAAAAAAGCGTCCTCGGTCGGACGCCGTCGGGATAGTCGATTTCGTTGTTTCCGCTTCCCCTGATTTCATGCTTGCCATGGATTCCGAACTACGTGAACAATATTTTCGCGACTCGCTTCATTTCATTCAATGCCGCTATGGCAAAGAAAATGTCATGTACTGTCAGTGCCATATGGACGAGGCTACTCCACACATTCATGTCGGCGTTGTTCCTGTCACTGTCGATGGGCGCCTGTCGGCTAAATCCTTATTCACTCCTAAATCTCTTGAACGCCTTCAATCTGACTTTCACATTTCCGTTTCCAAATCCTACGGGCTTGAGCGTGGTGAACACCATTCTAAAAAATATCTGCCTCTTCAACAGTTTAAATGTCGTCAAACTAAACTGGAAGCGGAACAGTTCGTTTCTGATTTGGACTTTGCCCGCCTCTCACTTCAAAAATTACAGCAAGCCACAGATTCAGCACATTTTGCCTCCACCGGATTTCTCTTTTCTTCTGAAGATACCGATACCATGCAACTCCCTACCGACCAATTTCTCTTTCTCAAACAGGTCGCGGAAGACGGAATCAAAGCGACTGCCGCTGTCCGCTCTCTACAAGCTGATAATCAAAAATTGGCTCACGATTTATCGCTTTACAAATCAGACGCCGACGAGTTCTTTCGCAAATTCTATAAGCTCGATGAGGCGACTAAACTCTACACTTCCGCTCCCAAAGCTTGGCGTCAAAAAATCGACGCAGAAATTTCAAAATTACAAGTGGAGTTCACTCAATATTGCCACGACATTAATCGTATGACTCTCAAGGTCTTTCTCGCTACTAACGGCAATTTTCAAAAAACCGCTGAGATCATGGTCGCCCACTTAGAGTATATCGGTGTCCACGACGTTCAAAACCACGTCAGAAACGTCTTAGAAGCTGCCAAACGCCAGTTTAAGCTTCATTTAGTACCACAGATACCATCGCCGTCGTGGAAACCCCCTAAAACGTCTCAAACCGATTATTCTCAAATTTCCCAATCAACCTCAGTCGAACTCGATTCGCCTGTTTTACGAAACTTTGACTGGAATTCTATAAACTGGGAGTTACTTCACAAACTTGAACGCCATCCCCTCGGTCGATAATAAGCAGTATTTGCAAAGTTAAAAGGCGTTGCACTTGCTGTTTCAAACCGTTATAATTCGGTTGTAGTCTCGAACCGAATTATAACCGCTGAAACGTTGCTGGTGCGACGCCACTTTGCGTATTTTAATCTACCTACCATTGAAAGGCAAGTGATTTTTATGAATGCAGAAATGCCCGCTTCATCAGCGGGCATCCCTTCGAACACTATTCAACGAGGTGATTTTAGCATATGAATGAAAAAACTTCAATTCCTTCCGAGATTATCGTGCAAATTAATTCTATTGCGCCAG
>CALEPR010000036.1 GCA_937910665.1 uncultured Selenomonadales bacterium | reverse complement strand
GCTCGTAAACTCGCTCACTCTCACCAACGCCCTAACCTGTACATCGCTCGCTGGCACTATTAATATAAATCAGAATTTCGAGCTGAATCAGCTCGACGGGGCTCCGCGCCAATTATCCAAAAACTTTATTTTACGGAGGTATAAAAATGATTGTTATTGAAATGGAAAACGGAAAGAAGATCAAAATAGAGCTTTATCCCGATATCGCTCCTATCTCATGCGAGAACTTTGAAAAGCTCGTTAAAAGCGGCTTTTACGACGGCCTTACCTTCCACAGAGTTATCCCCGGCTTTATGATACAGGGCGGCTGTCCAAACGGCACGGGAACAGGCGGCCCCGGCTGGCAGATCAAGGGAGAATTCTCCTCAAACGGTGTTAAGAATGACCTTAAACACACCCGCGGAGTCCTCTCAATGGCTCGCTCAATGATGCCCGATTCGGCAGGCTCGCAGTTCTTCATCATGCATGAGGACGCTCCCCACCTCGACGGACAGTATGCCGCTTTCGGCAAGGTGATCGAGGGTATAGAGGTCGTTGACGAGATAGCTCAGACCGCTACAGATTACCGAGATAAGCCCCTCGAGCCGCAGATAATGAAAAAAGTAACTATAGAATGATGTTGAGGCTGCCGTTTCTGCGGCAGCTTTTTTGTCCCCATAGATCGCTAAAAAACGTTGATGAATGCCTTGTATTTTTCAATATCGGGGTCTTGCTCTTTATTGGCGGACTTTCCATCTCCGCTGTCGCTGTTTACCCATTTTCTTATTGCAGCCGAGTAGTCGCTGTATCCGCAGCTGCCCTTTATCTGTATCCATTCGTCCATTTTCTTTATGTAGCTGTCGGCGATCTCCTTGCCTATATCAGCGCAAAGAGAACCGTATTCTTCGTCCGACAGCATGATATGCTTATATTCTCCGTACGCTTTCCTTGCGGGCGGGAGCTCCGGCGCAGCCGCACCGCTGATTTCAATTACATTATCATTCTCAGTATCAGTTACATTTACATTATCAGTTACATCTACATTATCAGCCGGATTTGCCGCGGCAAAAGCGTCATTTGCCGGAACGGTATGAGCGCAGCGCGAGTTTGTCGTCTTAGCTCCCTTTTTGCCTGCTTCCGACCTCTTGCGGCTTATGCTCTCCCATTTTTCGAGGTCGCGCAGAAGCTGGTCCGATATGAACGAGAACGCCACCTGTGCCGCAGGAGGAAGCTCCGGCTGAGTTCCCTCCTCTATGAACTCAAACAGCGCCTTGAACAGCCTGCCTGCGTCCTCGTCGCTAAGGTAACTGATATGCTTTGCGTAATCGCAGTAAAGTATAAAGCTTTTTTTGTTATTCATGATATCGCCTCCTATAATAGCTCAGAAAAGCCCCTTCGTTCAACACAAAACCATTGAATATCAAAAAAAATTCGAGCTCCGAGCTGAATCAGCTCTGCGCGGAGCCCCCGCTGGCATACCACGTTGTCACTCGCAAGCTCGTTCACTCTCAACAAAAACGATAGTCTGCTTTCGCTCGTTGGCGCTGTCATTAATAATTAATTAAAGTGCAGTTGTGCGATGTACGACTGAGGGCGTTGGTGAAAGTGAGCGCGTAAGCGCGGCAACGTGGATTGGCAGCGCGGACACCGCGCTCAGCTTGTCAGATGTACGCCTGCTTTTTCAGCAGAGCCGTGACCGTCCGCCCTATGATAGCGAGGTAGTTGATGTCCGAGACAGCCCATTTCTTGAACCGCCCTATGTAGCAGAACGAGATGACCCCCTTGACAATGCTGTCCTCGGTAATGAGGTACTGGACAGCGCCGCCGATATTCTGGTCGGTAAGCTGTTCAAAAGCGTTGTCGTCGCGCCCTTCAAGCTCGTTTACATTGTCGATGACGAATATACCGTCGCCCGAAAATCTTCCCGTATAATCATTTGATAAAAGGTAAGCCGCATTTTTTGAAACGGCGTTTCCGCAGCTTAGTATGAGGCTCATGTCGTTGCCTGCGAATACGCAGATATCATCTATACCGAAGCACAGGCGTATCTGTTCGAGCAGCACCGAGATGTCGGGAGTCCGCCCGAGCACGAGCCATTCCGCAAGCTGTCCCACGAATGAAAGCTTCTCGGAAGCCTCCCCCTTTCCGCTGAGGAAGGCAATTTTGTTCTCGATGTCCTTTTCAACGGGACCGTGCTTTGCGATATCGTAGATGACGTATCGGTTCTGACCCTTTTCCTGAGCGAGATACAGCGCCTTGTCCGCCTGCATAAAAAGCTCGTCGTAATCCATACTATCTATAGGATAGGTCGAAACTCCCATAGAGCAAGTCAGGCGGAAGTTCTCAAAGCGGTCGCTGAATGCGAACTCAGTCTTGGTGCGGATAGCGCGGAGGATACCGCGCAGGTCGGTCTCATCGCGGGTGTCCTCGAGGACTATGAGGTATCCGCCGCCGCTTATTCTTCCGGCAAGTCCGCGCGTACCTATCTCGGTCTTGATTATGCGCGCTATCGTGTAGATGACCTCATCGCCGAAAAGATGACCGTAGCTGTTGTTTATGTCCGTGAAGTTGTCGATATCGAGTATCACCAGATTGACGTTATACTGAGGTTTTCCGGCAAGTATCTGCTGAGCGAACGAGGTTATGGCGCGCTTGTTGAGCAAACCCGAGAGCGAGTCCTTGTTCGCTTCGAGGGCGAGGTTTACGTCCTTGCTTTTGCGTCCCGAGCTGACAGATGAGATTATGCCCGTTACCTTTTTGGAATCCGGGTCGTCATAGCGGGTTATACCCCTGAAAAGGCACATCTCTCTCGTCTTGCCGGAGGTGAGCAGCGATGACTCGAATTCATAGTCAAAGCGGTAAACGCCGCTGCTGATATCGCGGCAGAGGCTGTTGAAGGTCTCGGCATAGCGCGAGAGAACATAGCCGCGGTCGAGCGCGTCTTTCCGCCATTGCTCGAGGTCGGCGTCAACGAGGACGATATCGCGGCAGCAGTCGTACATATAAATGCGTATCCGCTTTGTCTCGAAGCGATACTCAAAGGCGAGGTCGCTTATGAGGCTGAGGACATAGCGGTATTCCGAGACCTGCCGCTCCTTGCCGTAAGCAAGGCTTTCGAGGGAATATATATCGCTGAAGGCTATCTCGAAAAGCTGCCGGTCAGGAGTGTTATCGGTGAGCCTGACTGAGGCGAGCGCCCAGCGGATATAGCCGTTTATCCCCTTGACCCTGATGACCGTGCGGCGCAGCTCTCCTTCCGCGATGCTGTCTATGCATTCCTGTATCCTCGGGAAATCCTCATCGTCTATAGTACGCCTTATGGAGTATATAACGTCGTTGCCGAAGTAGCTGAAAAACGCCTCATCGGCGCTCTGGGTATGAAAGCTCCTGTCAACGATGACCCTGCCCATGCTGTACATCTGTTCATTCAGAAAATCGTTTGCAGCGTTCATGTACGACCTCCTTTGCCGTTTTAGTATATTATACCATTCTCCGGACAAACGGTCAAGGCTCGCTGTTTACCAAATTTTTACGAACGACCTGTTGATTTCCTACAGGTTGTGTTGTATAATATAAGTGGAAATCATTGACGTTCAGAAAGGTAGTTTAGTTTATACATGGACAAAAAAGAGATAAAACGATATATATTTATCGCCGTCCTCGCAGTAGCGGTATGCGTGACGGTACAGAACTTCTCTGTGATATCAAAGCTGTTTGCCATAGCGCTCAGCGCGGTAAAGCCCTTCATCATCGGCTGCGTTATCGCATACATCTTCAATATCCTGATGAACTTTTTTGAAAAGCACTATTTCCCCTCTTCGGATACGCGCTTTGCCGCGATAACGCGCCGTCCGGTATGCCTTGTATTTTCATTTGCACTTACAGCGGCTATCATCGTAATGATACTGAATATAGTGATACCCGAGGTCGCCGAGGCTTTCGGGGTGCTCTACGATGAAATACCTCCCCAGTTCATAAAGCTGAGGGACCTCGTCATCGGCAAGCTTCAGGAATACCCCGATATCCAGAAAAGCTTAAGCGAGATAGAATTCGACTGGGCTTCCATTGCGGAAAAAGCCACGGGCATACTCACCACGGGGCTTGCAGGCATACTGAGCTCGGCTGTCGGCATCATCGGCGGTATAACCGTAACAGTTACGAACATAGTCCTCGGGATAATTTTTGCGATATATATGCTTCTGCGCAAGGATAAGCTCTGCGCTGATGTCAAGAGGGGCATGAACGCCTATTTCAGCGATGACTTCAACAAAAGGTTCAGGCACATATACCACACAGCAAACGATACCTTCCGTAGCTTCTTTGTAGGGCAGTTTATCGAGGCGATAATACTGGGAACGCTTTGCTTTCTCGGCATGAAGGTGCTCAGGCTGCCGTATGCGGCTATGTCGGGGACTCTTGTCGGCATTACCGCCCTTATCCCCATAGTCGGAGCCTTCATAGGCGCGGGGATAAGTGCCTTCATTATCCTCACTGTGGACCCGATGCAGGCGGTGATCTTCATCATCTTCCTGATAATCCTCCAGCAATTCGAGGGAAATGTGATATACCCGAAGGTAGTCGGTTCATCTGTGGGGCTTCCGAGCTTATGGGTGCTCGCAGCGGTAACGGTAGGCGGCGGACTTTTCGGCATACTGGGAATGCTTCTTGGCGTTCCGCTCGCGGCGACGATATACAAGCTCAGCTTTGAAAAGCTCGAAAGCAAAGAGAAGGAGCTCGGGATAAAATCTCGCCCCGAAAACAAAAGCTCCGGCAAAAAGCCGCCCAAAAAGTCAAAGCCGGCTTCTTCAAAGAAGTCTGTAAGGAAGTGAACATATACTTTTCAACACCGGCTTCTCACAAATCACCAAATTATCCGCTGAAATTTCAGATATTTTCTGATAGCTTAAGTTAACACGGAGATTGACAATTATTAGACAATGTGGTATCATTGTATTTGTAAGGTCATTTTTATTGCTCCCCCGATCAGCTCTTGAAGAGCTGCCGTGCAATACAGACAATAAGCCAGAAGCCGACCGCGGGAACAATAACTATATAAAGTTATTTTTAACTGTAAAGGAGTGCTGGGATCATGACCAAAACATGGGCAAATGAGTGGGAAGGCTTCCGCGAGGGACGCTGGAGCAATACCTCCGTAAACGTCAGAGACTTCATCAAGAAGAATTATACCCCCTACGACGGGGACGAGAGCTTCCTTGAACCTCCTACCGAGGCAACAAAACAGCTCTGGGATCAGATAATGGAGCTTTCACGTCAGGAGCGCGAGGCAGGCGGTGTCCTCGATATGGATACAAAGATCGTCTCGACCATAACCTCTCACCCTGCAGGCTATCTCAATAAAGATCTCGAACAGATCGTCGGGCTCCAGACGGACAAGCCCTTCAAGCGTTCGCTTCAGCCCTTCGGCGGTATCAGAATGGCTCAGAAGGCGTGTGAAAATTACGGCTATGAGGTAGACCCCGAAATAGTAAAAATATTCACAAAATACAGAAAGACCCATAATCAGGGCGTTTTCGACGCTTATACCCCCGAAATGCGCCTTGCAAGAAAATCCGCTATCATCACCGGACTCCCCGACGCCTACGGCAGAGGACGTATAATCGGCGATTACAGGCGCGTTGCCCTCTACGGCGTGGACAGGCTCATAGAGGACAAAAAACACCAGATAGATACCTCCCTCATCAGAATGACCTCGAAAAATATCCGTCTGCGTGAGGAGCTCGCGGAACAGGTCCGCGCCCTTGAGGAGCTCAGAGAGCTCGGAAGTATCTACGGCTTCGACATCTCAAAGCCCGCCGCAACCGCCAAGGAAGCCGTTCAGTGGCTGTATTTCGGCTACCTCGCCGCTGTAAAGGAGCAGAACGGAGCGGCTATGTCACTCGGACGCACCTCCACCTTCCTCGATATCTATATCCAGCGCGACCTCGAAAAGGGCATCATCACCGAACAGCAGGCTCAGGAGCTCATCGACCACTTCATCATGAAGCTGCGTATCGTGAAGTTCGCACGAACTCCCGAATATAACGAGCTCTTCTCGGGCGACCCCACATGGATAACAGAGTCTATCGGCGGAGTCGATGTTGACGGTCACCACCTCGTAACGAAAAACAGCTTCCGCTACCTCCATACGCTCGAAAACCTCGGCACGGCTCCCGAACCGAATATGACCGTCCTCTGGTCTCAGAAGCTCCCGAGGAAGTTCAAGGAATACTGCGCTAAAATGTCGATAAGGACTTCATCTATACAGTACGAGAACGATGACATGATGAGAGTTATCCACGGCGACGACTACGCTATCGCCTGCTGTGTATCCTCAATGAGGGTCGGCAAGGAAATGCAGTTCTTCGGCGCGCGTGCTAACCTCGCCAAGTGCCTGCTTTACGCGATAAACGGCGGTGTGGACGAGAGAATGAAGGTTCAGGTAGGACCGAAATTCCGTCCCGTTGAGGGCGATTACCTCGACTTTGATGACGTATGGGATAAGTACGAGGCAATGATGGAATGGCTCGCAGGTCTTTACGTCAACACGCTCAACGTTATCCACTATATGCACGATAAATACTGCTATGAGAAGCTGCAAATGGCGCTCCACGACCGCGATGTAAAGCGCTATTTCGCGACCGGTATCGCAGGGCTTTCCGTCGTTGCGGACTCACTCTCGGCTATAAAGTACGCAAAGGTCAAGGTGATACGCGATGAGAACGGCATCGTCACAGACTATGAGGTTGAGGGAGATTTCCCCAAATACGGCAACAACGACGACCGCGTGGACGATATCGCCGTGACCGTAGTCCGCAAGTTCATGGACTGCATACGCAAACACCACACCTACCGCGACGGCGTTCCCACGATGTCGATACTGACCATCACCTCAAACGTGGTTTACGGCAAAAAGACCGGCAATACTCCCGACGGAAGAAAACAGGGAGTTCCGCTCGCTCCCGGAGCTAACCCCATGCACGGCAGAGATACCCACGGCGCAGTCGCCTCGCTCTCGTCCGTAGCAAAGCTCCCATTCCGCCACGCTCAGGACGGTATCTCGAATACCTTCTCGATAATCCCCAACGCGCTCGGCAAGGACGCTGACATTTTCGTCGGAGATATCGACCTCGACAAGCTCAGAGGTGAAGAATGACGCAGCAGGATATCATTAAAGCTCCGGACGACCCGGAGGAGCTCGCCGACCTGATAGATAAGCTCATGGCTCAGGGCAGCGGACACGTTAATATATCGGTAAACGGGAATTCCCCGCAGGTAAGCGTGCAGACCGTAAAAAGTACGGACTGCTCGGGCGCAAAGGGCGCTTGTATGCAGCCTACCGAGGAATTCGGCGACGAAGAATAAAGGAGGAACTATATTATGGATAATCAGAAACAGGTAGATAACCTAATCGAACTGATCGACGGGTATGTCGAAAAGGGCGGTCATCACCTCAACGTAAACGTTTTCACCAAGGAAACGCTCCTCGACGCTCAGGCTCACCCCGAGAAGTACCCCCAGCTCACGGTAAGAGTTTCGGGCTACGCAGTCAACTTCGTCAAGCTCACCAAGGAGCAGCAGGACGACGTTATCTCAAGAACATTCCACTCATCACTCTGATGCAAGGGCGGACTTTCAAGTCCGCCCTCTTTGTATTTTGTTTATCCGGGGACGCTGTCCCCGAACCCCGGCTAAAGGGGCGACTGCCCCTTTAGCGGGTGCAGGGCAGAGCCCTGCAAAGGTTAAGGGCAAAGATGCGCTCCTGTGCATTTATTTGCGTGAATGATTCATCATTAATGATAGTGCAGTTGAGCGAAAGCAGATAGTCTGCTATCGCTCGCGGGAGTAAATATGGTGCGGGAATTTTTAAATCGGGAAGCTGCTCTCCGCATGAGGGGGGAAGCAGAGACTCATAGATCTAAACTCTGATCTCTAATATCTAAACGGAAAGGAGCGATTTGAAATGCCAATACGTATTTCTTCTGAACTCCCGGCATTCAAAACGCTTGGAGAAGAAAATATATTTGTAATGTCAAAGGAAAGGGCGGAGCATCAGGATATCCGTCCGCTTAAGGTGGTAATACTCAACATAATGCCAAAGAAGATAGAGACGGAAAGTCAGCTTCTCAGGCTGCTGAGCAACACCCCCTTGCAGGTGGATATCGACCTGCTGCAAATGGCTTCGCATACCTCGCGCAATACCTCGAAGCACCACCTCGAGGCGTTCTACAAGACCTTTGCAGAGATTAAAAATAACCGCTACGACGGCATGATAATCACGGGAGCGCCCGTAGAACTGCTCGAATACGAGGAGGTCGATTACTGGGACGAGATATGCAGCATAATGGAATGGTCAAAAACTCACGTTTTCTCGACCCTTTACATCTGCTGGGCGGCTCAGGCAGGACTTTACTACCACTACGGGATACCTAAGTATCAGCTCGAACGTAAGATGTTCGGCATTTTCCCCCACAGGGCTGAGGTCAGCAACAGTCAGCTTCTGAGAGGCTTCGACGATATATTCTACGTGCCGCATTCAAGGAACACCGAGATCCGCCGCGAGGATATCGAGCGGATCCCACAGCTTGAGATACTTACCTCGTCGGATATTTCCGGCGTCCACATCGTCGCCAACAAGAACGGCAGACAGTACTTCATAACGGGACATTCCGAGTATGACCGCGATACCATTGCCAACGAGTACCGCCGCGATCTCGAAAAGGGGATAGATATCCAGCTCCCTTACAATTATTTTCCGAACGATGACCCGGATAATGTTCCGGTATTTTCGTGGAGGTGTACGGCTAATCTTATGTTTTCCAACTGGCTCAACTACTGCGTTTATCAGAAGACTCCGTATAATCTGGAGGAGCTTGAGGTGCGCAACTGGCTCTGGGAAACAAGTCTTTAAGGAGGAAAAATGGATAATCAGTATTACACAGATCAGTATGGTGCAGGTCAGTATGATATGAGACCAACCCCTGCACCGAGAAAGGATAAGGGTTCCGGAAAAGGTCTTGCGATAGCGGCTTTTGTTATAGCGCTGGTGAACCTTATCCTGTGCAGCGGAATGCTGAGTATAATTGCAGTTCCGCTCGCAGTGGTCATGGCGATAGTCTCGCTGGCTTCACACAGAGGCGGCAAGGCGTTTGCGATAATAGGGATAGTTGTATCGCTCATATCCGCCTTCATCTTTTCGTTCTATGTAATGATAATGGTAAAGGTGATGCCCGACTTTGTGTACTTTGTCAACAACGACACTGCAATAATCAGCGAATATGATGAAACGGGCGAAGTTCCCGAGCACTTCCGCAAATATCAGGACCCGAAGTTTGATAAGTACTGGTCGGCTATGGGCTATGAGGACTTTGACGGATTCTTTGCCGATTTTATCAAGAGCTACCATTCGGGCTCGGACGGTACGGTCGGCAGCAGTACACAGACTACTACCTCTCCCGACAGCGGAGGAGGGGACTACGACCATAGCGGTGAGGAGCTCGTTGTGCTTGGATATTAAGAACAAGTTCTAAAGAAAAAACTGAAAACCTCAGCCTGCAAAAATATAGCAAACGGTAAAATGCTTTGGCGTTTGCATTTATTATAGTGAACGTCAAATTCTTTTTGACGTTCACTATAATTTTCTATATGCACTGCGGCGTTTATTGGTTTATCTGGCTCATTGGGTCGATATACGCGCCGTTATGCTTCATTTCGATATGAAGATGAGGAGCAAGAGCGCTTTCAATATCTGCTGTACCGCCGACTGTTCCGAGGAGATCGCCGCTGACGACGATATCGCCTTCCTGTACGCAAAGATCGGCGCCGAGTCCGCAGTATCGGGTCATAAAGCCGTTTTTGTGGTCAAGCACGAGGGTAACTCCCCAGAGCGGGTCGTTCGAGACCGAGGTTATCTCGCCGTTTGAAACGGCAAAAACGTCCGCGCCCACCTCGGCGGCGATATCCGTGCCGTTGTGGGTCTGCCACGAACCGGTGGTCTCATTTTTCACAAGGTCTGTTCCGCTGAACGGGTTGAGCACCTCGGCTGCTTCGGCAAGGGGATACTTCGGATTCTCAATCTTCTGCACTCCTGCGCTCACGCTGCCGTTGACGGGGTCGATACCCTCTGCAGGCTCATCGGGAACGACTGCCGCAGCTTCCTCAAATGGCTCGTCCACGATTATGTCCGAGGCAGGTATGGTCGCTGCCTGAACGGTCGTGAGGACGGGAGCTGCCGTGGTCTGCGCCTGAGTAGTAACTCTGTAGGCAGGAGTGGTGACCTTCGGTATGTCCGTTACCTGATTAGCGACTGCCTCGTCCGAGACAGATGCGTTATTCTCTGCTGTAAGATGATCCTCAGAGAGCTTTTCGCCCTGCTGATAGGCAAAAAAGCAAGCCGAGCCTATCATAACGGCGCTTATGCCGAGGGCTGCGTAAAAGCCCTTTGTGCCTTTTGCGTATTTTTTATCGGATAATAAATTTTTCTTCACGATAACACCTCCGCTTATAGTTTTGTCACATAAACGGAAATTATTCATAGCTCTTGACATAATTACCACGTTGTAGTATATTATTGATGTGCCGACTGAATCTTGAAGTTCAGGCGCGGATTCCTTTATTCAAATAAATTTCAGCAAGCGAAATCAGACTATCCGCTTTTCAGAGATCGAGCGAGCTTTGCGAGCGTCAGCGTGAATGGGCTCCAAAAGGGACATATATCCCTTTTGCAGGGGTGTGGGGACAGAGTTCATACAAATAAATAAGAGGTGCAATAAAATATGACAGAAAATATGACCGAGGGCAGCCCGATAAAGCTGATACTTCGGTTCTCGCTGCCCCTGCTGCTGGGAAATTTCCTGCAGCAGATGTACAATATGATAGATGCGGCGATAGTCGGGCGTGTGCTCGGCGCGGAAGCTCTTGCGGGAGTCGGAGCTTCGAGCAGCGTGCAGTTTCTTGTGCTCGGCTTCTGTATGGGTATCTGCGCGGGCTTCAGCGTGCCTGTCGCGAAGTATTTCGGCGCAGAGCACTTCGGCAGGCTTCGCAGCTGCGTCTTTCACGCATATCTCATGACGGGAGCTATAGCGGCAGTCCTCACGGTATCGACCGCACTGCTTTGCCATAAGATACTCGACATAATGTCCACCCCCGAAAACATCTACGGCGATGCTTACATATACCTGCTCATCATATTCCTCGGGATACCCTTCACTCTTTTCTACAACCTGCTTGCAGGCATAATGCGTGCCGTAGGGGACAGCCGCACGCCGTTCATTTTCCTCATGATATCGGCGTTTCTGAACATCTTCCTCGACGTTCTCCTCATCGCCGTCATAAGACTCGGCTGCGCCGGAGCGGCTCTCGCGACCGTGATAGCTCAGGCGTGCAGCGGTATCGCGTGCTTCATTTATATACAGAAAAAATACCCGCTCCTGAAGCTGAAAAAGCGCTATTGCAAGCTCAACATTTACGCGGCAAAGGAGCTGTTTATAATGGGCGTTCCGATGGGTCTGCAATACTCCATAACCGCGATAGGCAGCATGGTCATGCAGGCTGCCAACAACGGTCTGGGCAGCGTTTACGTCTCGGGCTTTACGGCGGGAAGCAAGCTCAAGCAGCTCGCGATGTGTCCGTTCGACGCTATCGCCACGGGAGTTTCCGTTTTCAGCAGCCAGAACCTCGGCGCAGGAAAAACCGAGCGTATTAAAAAGGGCATTTTCAGCGGAGTTGCCGTCGGAACTGCATACGGAGCGTTTATTGGCGTAGTGCTGATATTCTTCGGCAGGGTGCTCTCGATGATGTTCGTGAAAAGCGGAGAGGCTGCCGTACTCGACGCTTCTGCGCAGTATCTTATGTGCCTCGGGTTCTTCTACTGGCTCATAGGTATTCTTAACGTTACGAGAATGACTATTCAGGGCCTCGGATATTCGGCGGTCGCCATTTTTTCGGGAGCTTTGGAAATGCTCGCCAGAATAATCGTCAGCAGGACGTTTGTGCCGAAATACGGCTTTACTGCGATATGCTTCACAGACCAGTCTGCGTGGCTCTCAGCGACTATTTATTGCAGTATCGTCTGCGCCGTATGTGTCAGGATCGTTACGAAGAAAGCCGAAAACGGCACTCTCAATCATCTCCACGGCGTTAGAAAGTGACACCGCGCAAATAACCGCGATGCTTATATAGGATTTTTACGTAACGTATTGAGGGGGACCCTTTTTAAAGGATCCCCCTCAAGCTTCAGCAGTACGCATTAGCTTCTATATGAGTTCACGGTTATTTTATGCCATTATTCAGCAGGATACGGGTCCTCATACTCGCCGGGTTCAGGGTCGCTGTAGGGGTCGGTGGCTGTTGAGGTCTCGGGAGGAAGAGTCGTAACAGGCTGCTGCTCGGGAATTATGGGAGCAGTGGTTTCCGTGGGAGGCTGAGTTTCCGAGGGCTGCTCATAGTATACAGTAGTCAGCGGAGCTTCCGAGACAGCTGCGGCGGCGGACGAAGCAGTAGTAGTTTCGGTAGTTGTAGTGCCCGTTGCAGTGGTGGTCGAATCGGCTGTAGTCGTGAGCACGGGGCGAACCTCCTCGGGGAGCTCGTCGCTCACAGAGGGCTTTACGCCGTTGAGTCCGTAGCATTCCTGATAAGCGAGAATGATGTCGCGTATCATATATTTTGAGTATTCGCCGCCCTCGATAACTCCTGCGAAGGCTATTTCGGGGTCGTCGGCAGGGGCAAAGCCTATGAAGAACGAGTTCTGCTCCTCAAGGTTAGCGCCCGTCTGTGGAGTACCGGTCTTTATGGCAACGTCAAAGCCGAGGTTTGAGAGCGAATATTTTGCCGGAACATTTGCTGAAGCGTCTATCATGCCGCCGATGATATAATCGTAGATATCCTCGTAATTCAGCTCTATCTGCTGAGCAACGGTGGGCTGGGTCTTAGAGATGAGCTCGCCCGAGCCGTATTCATAGTAGCTGTCAACGAGGTAGGGCTGATATCTCACGCCCTGATTGGCGATAGTACTTGCGACAACAGCCATTTGCAGGGGAGTCATTCCGCAGTCCTGATTACCTATACCTGCCTGTATTACATAGCCGATGTACCATTCCTGACCGTGCTCGGCGAAGGTCTCGGGGTTACACAGATATCCGGGAGCGTCGCCTGTTTCTATGCCCGTGCTCGAACCGAGCCCGTAGAGCTGGGCATATTTTGTGATGTTGTCGATGCCGAGCATACTCGAAAGCTCGTAGAAGTATGAGTTGCACGAGACCTCGATAGCGTGTCTTATGGCGATATTTCCGTGATATCCCGTACAAGAATAGTCTGTGCCGTGGTATTCGTATTTTCTGTTGCAGACGAAGGTGGTATTGCCCGTGACTATTCCCTCGTTGAGACCTGCCGTAGCGGTGACGGTCTTGAAGGTCGAACCGGGGCGGTAAAGTCCGTAGGTGCAGCGGTTGACGAGGGGAGAGTCCTCAACGTTGAGAAAGTAATCGTAATTTTCCGAGTAATCCTTGAGATTGTATGTGGGAGCTGTGGCCATTCCCTTTACCGCGCCCGTTTTCGCATCGAGCACGCAGATAGCGCCGCACCTTACGTTTTTGAGGACAGCGGGCTTGGGGTTGATAGAGGGGAAATTTGCAAGGAAATCCTCGAGGATCCCCTGCAATCTGAGCTGATAATTGCCGTCAACGGTGAGCTTTACCGTTTCGCCCGAGATCGTATCGGATATAGTTGTGACATTTTTTATCAAGCCGTCCTCGACTATTACTTCCTCCTCGCCGTTCTGACCTCTCAGCTCGGTCTCCATAGCGGATTCGATACCGCTTTTTCCCACCGAGTCGTTCATTGCATAGCCCTTGCTTTTGAGCTCGTCGTACTCCTCGGCATAGATAGGACCTACCGTGCCGATCTCGTGGGGGAGGATATCTCCGCGTTCGATACGGCGCTCGGAAGCCTCTACGACCTCGATACCCTTGTAGAAGTTGCCGAGCTCCTTCATCTGAACGACGGTATCGGGGTCAATGTCCTCTGCGAGGAGAAGGTCGTTGCTGTAGGCAAAGTCCTTGGCGATCATCTCGTAGCGCATACCCGCGATGATACGTTTTTCCTCGTCTGAGTAGGAATCCGCTATCTCATAGTCGGAAATGAGCTTATCAATGCAGTTTTCGGCAGTAGCGTAGACATTGAGGTTCAGGTCGGCGATGACCTCAGAAGGGTCTTCTGCGGTGAAAACATAGGGGCGATCGCGGGTTATGGGTATACTTTCCTCGAATTTATAGCCTCTTTCGGCAAGGGCGTTGTATATGCCGAGGAGAGTTTTGTTGCCCTCCTGAAGATCGGTGGGGAAGAACGCCATTTGCAGGACGAGGTCACAGCGGGCGTCGTTGGTAACGATGGTATGTCCGCTGTAGTCGATTATCTCGCCTCTGGTAGCTTTGACCTGTTTTACGTAGGTTATGGCGTTTTCTCCGTATGAGACCTGAGTTTTTATGCTTTCGTCGCCGACGACCTGTATCTCCATAAGTCTCAGGGCGCTCATAAGGGCGAGAGCCACGACAAGCAGGATTATTATAATGGATTTCAGATTTTCTGCCAATCCTTTCAAGGCTGTTCCTCCTTTTGGGTGTATCCAAATACACAGACCGCACAGATATCATGTGCGGTCAGTTTGATTTTATAGCTTCTTCGATAGTGAGGTGAGTTTTCGGCATAAGGAAACGGTTCACCAGACTGAAAACGAGATAGATGAATATGCCCGATATCACCGTATATACCCATACTCTGAGGGTAACGCGGGTAAATATCCTCTCTACGTTTTCGTAATTCCATATCTGATAGTAGAACTTATAGTCGAGCCTGCACTGTATGTATGAGACTGCGGCATTGAGCAGCATGAAATTCACGAACCTGTGCCTGAGATAAAGCTCGAAAAGCAGCGATGCGGCGATACAGAAGAATGCCAGTATCACGGCATTATAGCCGAAAAGCTTTCCGCAGCTTATATCTATGAGAAAGCCGCAGAGGGCTCCTGTAAAAGCGGAAGCGTACTGGTTGCAGCTGACAGCTATGCAAAGCGCAGCCGGCACGAGCAATATGGGCTTGAGCCAAGTTCCCGACGTCATTATCAGAAAGCAGATAAAAATTATCAGGTAATAAAGCAGCCACCTGACGGCTGTTTTAATATTCAGTATCCTTTGCTCGCGGGTAGATCTGATCCTCAATCTTCCTCATCCTCCTTTTTGCCGCTGAAATCGGTTATAACGGTGACGGAGGTGAGACGTGTAATGTCCACGCATGGCTCTATTTCGGCGCATACGGAAAGTCCGTTGGAATCGAAGCCGACGCTTTTGACGGTCCCCACGGCGTAGCCCTTGGGGAAAAGGCCGCTTGAGCCTGCGGTTATCACGAGGTCGCCTTCCTTGAGTGTGTTATCGGTGCTGACATGGATAAGTCGGGTATTTCCTTGCTCTGCGCTGAGTATGTTTCCCTCGATGATACCCTGATCCGTGCTTGATGACGAGGAAGCCGCCGCTACGGAAAGATCGGGCGAGAGGATAGTTCTCACGGTCGAGACGTGCTCAGAGACATCTACTGTTATGCCGATCAGCCCTTCGGCTGTGACGACGGGACAGTTTGGCTTTATGCCCTCTGCCGAGCCTTTGTCGATAGTAAATGAACGGAACGGGTCGTTTGTGACGTATCCGAGAACGTCAGCGGGCTCAGAAAGCTGGAAGTCCTGATGCTCCTCCTTGATTATGACGAACTTGCGGAGCTCCTCGACCTCTTCCTTCAAAGCGTCGTATTCGGCAAGCTGCTTGTTGAGCTCGCCGATCTGCTTTTTCAGCTCCTGATTTTCCTCATAATATTCATCGGCGTTTGATAGCTTATCGAGCGTTTTTTCGATCCTGACGCTTATGCCGTTTGATACCGAGCGGAACGGCTTGGTTATCGTATTGATGAAGGATTCTCCCGAAACGGAATAGCCTCCCTTGGTGACGGAATAGATCATTATTCCCACAAGAAAGGCGAGGAAAGCGAGCAATATCTTGAATCTGGCGCTTTTGAAAAAATCACGCATGGAGAGCTTCCTCCTTAATAATACTTGACGTTTTCGGTGAGGGCGTCCTGATAGTCGTTGATATTTTCAAGTATCTTTCCCGTACCCTCGGCAACGCAATCGAGGGGATATTCCGCGATATAGACGGGCATACCGGTCTCGCGGTTGATGAGCTTATCGAGTCCGCGCAGCAAAGCTCCGCCGCCTGCGAGAGTAATGCCGTGGTCGATGATATCGGCAGAGAGCTCCGGGGGAGTTTCCTCAAGGGTAGACTTTATAGCGTCGATGACCCTTGAAAGAGGTTCAACGAGGGCATCGCGTATCTCGGCGGAGTTTACCGTGATATTTTCGGGCAGACCGTTAAGGAGGTTTCTTCCCTTTATTTCAAGAGTTTCTTCCTTTTCGCTCGGGAAAGCCGAGCCTATTTCTATCTTGATGTTTTCGGCAGTTCTCTCGCCGATGAGCAGATTGTATTTTTTCTTGATGTAGTTGATTATGGAGGAATCAAACTCATCGCCGGCACAGCGGACCGACCTTGCGGCAACTATGCCTCCGAGAGAGATCACCGCGACCTCGCTCGTACCGCCGCCGATATCAACTATCATGCTGCCGGCGGGATCGTTTGTGGGCAGACCCGCACCGATAGCGGCTGCCATAGGCTCTTCGATGATAAGGACGTTGTTTGCGCCCGCCTTTTTGCAGGATTCGCGCACGGCACGTCTTTCAACGGCGGTAACTCCCGAAGGAATGCAGATGATAACATTTGCCTTTGTGAAGATAGTGCCGCGCAGAGCCTTTCTTATGAACTCCTGAAGCATTGTCGTGGCGATGTCGAAATCGGCTATAACGCCGTCCTTGAGCGGCCTTACCGCAACGATAGAGCCGGGGGTGCGTCCGATGACGTCCTTGGCTTCCTTACCGACATAGCGGCATTTATCCGTTCTTGTATTGACTGCAACGACAGAGGGCTCTCTGATTATGATGCCCTTACCCCTCATGTAAACGAGGGTGTTTGCCGTTCCGAGGTCGATACCGATATCTTTTGTAAACATTATGCAGCTCCTTAATATTTCTATTATGTATATTATATCACCAAAGACGGACATAGACAAGAATTTTGAAAGAGAAATTCTGCCATGCCGCAAATTTGTTGGTTTCCGGAAAGAGTGCGGCTGAAATGTGATAAAAAACTGGCGAAAATCACTTTGCCGCGATCAGCTTCGGTGCAGTTTTATAATATACAAAAACAGCGATGATCACGAGGATTATCTGTGCCACGTTGATGTTGAAGGAAATGCCGAATGTCAGCGAAAGCACGTCTGTTTGCAGGAAATTTCCGGGCTCGAATGAAAAGCCGGCAGATTTTCCGAGCCATGCCACGGGACCTTTAGCTGCACTTCCTATGAAGCCTCCCACAACGCAGGCGAATGCCAGAAGCAGTATCATGTAGAGTGTTTTTTTCATTTTTATCTCCTTCTGCCGCTTTGAGCGGCGGTTATTTTGTTCTGCACACGTTACGGCAAACGGCAAAAAATTTTGGAGTTTGCTGTTTGCCGATCTGCACGGAGCAAATGTTAGTTTGCGTATGTGCGAGGCAATTCAAATCATTTATTATATTCCCGAAGAGCCGAAGCCTCCCGAGCCGCGTCCGGTCTCGGAGAGAGAGTCGCGCACCTCTATTTCGGGAATGAGTATCCGCGTCGGGATAAGCTGTGCTATCCGCATACCGTGTTCGACGGTGAAGCTCTGTTTGCCGTGGTTTATTAGCGGAACGAACCATGCTCCGCGATAGTCGCTGTCAACGACGCCGACGCAGTTTGCAAGCGATACGCCGTATTTCGAGGAAAGCCCCGAACGCGGATAGATCAGCAGTGCGATGTCGGCACAGTCGGGTTCTGCCGTAAGCCCGGTGGGGATCATTCTGATCTCTCCGGGAGCAAGCACAACAGGCTCATCGAGGCAGGCGCAGATGTCCATTCCTGCGCTCCCCGCAGTCGCCCGCGACGGGATCACTGCCCTCGGGTCAAGCTTCTTAAATATCAGTTTCATTCAAAATACCTCTGTAATAAAGTCCGCGCGTTACAGCGCCTTCGGGTCTGGCTCCGCCGAGAGCAGCTCTTACCTGCCGGGGGGATTCGCCGGCGAAAATAAACGCCGCAAAATCAATGCCGTTCATCTCGCTTTCGGAAATAAACAGCGTATCGGGGTTGAGCACCTCGGCGTATTCCTTTGAACAGGCGACGGGGAAGCTTCTTCCGGTGCGGTCGGTCAGATGACCCGTGCAGCGCTTGCAGCCGACCTCGTTCCTGATGGGACAGTTCCGCGTGAGCATGAGCGGGAGCTGTCCGTAAACGACCGCTCCGAGCGGAAGCTCTGTCCGCATAGCGCTTATCTGCGAAAGCTTTGCCTCGAACGAGACGATGATATCCTCAAGCCCGAGCCGCTTCATGTAAGCCGCACTGTAGGAGTTGAAAATGTTGAGCGTGAAGCTGCCGTGCAGCCTGAAGCCGAGGCGCCTGCCGATCGCTATGCAGTCGGGTGTGTGGCATAAAAGCCTCGTCAGACCGAGCTTTTTCAGCTGAGCGAGCCGCGGGATCAGCTTTTCCTCGTCGGAAATAAATCTCGGCGGCGAGATAATGAGCTTTTCCGCGCCGCATTGTTCTATCAGCTCCTGCGTGATGATATCGCAGGGGACTATGACATATTCCGACAGCTCCGCCGCTGCGAGAGCCTGAGCTGCGCTGCGGCAGAACGACCTCGCCGCCGGATGAGGCTTTCCGCGATATACAGCCTTTTCGGGCAGCTTAGGAACATATCCCGTAATGCCGTAAGCGGGGGTGTTTTTATGTATTATCAGCTCGGTGAGCTTTTCCGTGACCTCGCGGCGGAGGCGGTTGAGCTCTCCGGCGGGGACGGCGAGTCCTTTTCCGATGTCGGAGGTGACCGAGCCGAGCGTGAATATCGTATCGCCGAGCTTTGAAAGCTGTTTTATGAGCGCAGCCTCGTCCGTCGGGCGGTTGATAGCTGCTTCGGGGGGAGCTCCCTCCGCTTTTGCCGAAAGACCGCCGCAGCCTGCCGTTATGACGACCGGCTTGTCCGCAGCTATGACAGCGTGGAAGTCCACGGGAGCGACCTTGCGCTCGAAGCGGTAAAGCTCGTGTATCCTCGGGAGGATATCGCGCGCGGCGACTACATCGTCCCGCTCACGAACGCCGAACATATCGCGGCGGTCTGCCGTAAAATAGCCGTCAGTGAAGCCTCCGCGCGAGAAAACTCCGCGCAGGGTATCCATATCGGGCGACTGCCCGTCAAGAGCCTTTCTGAGCTCGCTGACGGCAGAGGCGACGTACTCGGGACGCTTCATTCGGCCCTCGATTTTCAGCGAATCTACTCCTGTTTCCGCAAGCTCGCGCGCCCTTGGCAGGAGCGAGAGGTCTTTCAGGGAAAGCGCGGCTGAGCCTTTTCTCCCATTGGCGGAAAACGGCAGGCGGCAAGCCTGTCCGCAGCAGCCTCTGTTTGCCGAGCGCGAGCCCATCATGGCGGACATATAGCACTGTCCCGAAACCGACATACACAGCGCTCCGTGGACGAATATCTCGGTCTCGATACTCACCTCACAGATACGCGCGATCGTATCCCTATCAAGCTCGCGGGCGGGGACGATTCTTGCGAAGCCGAGCTCATTCAGAAGCTTCGCTCCGCACGCGGTATGCACCGACATCTGGGTCGAGGCGTGGAGGACGGCGTCCGGCACGCAGGCTTTTATCAGCATTGCGCAGCCCCAGTCCTGAACGATATATGCATCTGCGCCTATCGAGGCTGTATACTTTATGTATTCGCAGAAGTCAGCCGCCTCGCCGTCGGATATTATCGTATTCACGGCGATGTAAAGCTTTGCGCCGTATTTGTGGCAGAGCCCTGCGGCTTCGGCGAGCTCATCGTCCGAGAAATTTACTGCACCGTTTCTTGCGGAAAACCTTTTGCCTCCGATATAGACTGCGTCAGCGCCGCTTTTCAGGGCGGCACAGAGAGTTTCCATACTGCCGGCAGGGGCAAGAATTTCCGGTATTTTCATCAGATGCTGTCCTTGAGCTGTTTGAGCTTGACCATATTTTCAAGCTGAGTTATCTTGGACTTGAGGACCTCTATTTCCTTCTGTGCGGCATCGCGCTCGATGCGTGTCCTGCCTGCCTCATCGACATATTCCTTTGTCTGGTCGCGGATATTGTCGAGGCGCTGATTCGCCTTGTTGAGGTCGTCGAGGAGACTCAGGGCGACCATTATAGATGCTGTATACGGCGACAGACCGCTTGTAGTGGTTATTTCATTTATCTTTGCCTCAAGAGCTCTTGCAAGCGAAAATACGTAATTCGGTGACTCTGCGGTCTTGATCCTGTATTCCTTTCCGCAGATGATTACTTTTACATCGTTAAGCATTTTGCATCTTCCTTTCTGCGGCAAAATATATGCCACCTTACATTATACTATATTATTCCGGATAAAGCAAGAAAAATATTTCAGGCTTCAGGTCAGGATCGCTTTGCAGTTCGGATATCATGCCCGAAAGCTGCCGATTTAATAATAGCGCTTCAGTCCTATGACCTTTCCGAGTATCTCTACCTCGTCGAGGATAATAGGCTCCATCAAGTCATTCTCGGGCTGGAGGCGATAGTGCCCCTTCTCCTTGAAGAAGCGCTTCACGGTAGCGTCCTCGCCGTCGATAAAGGCAACAACGATGTCGTTGTTTTCTGCGTATGACGTGCTTTCGACTATGACTATATCACCGTCGAGGATACCTGCGTTTATCATGCTCTCTCCGCGTATTTTCAGTGCAAAGAGCTTTTCGGGATCTGATCCCGGGGCTTCAAAGCCGATATATCCGGTGATGTCCTCGTAAGCGGTTATCGGCTGACCTGCCGTTACCGTTCCGATAATGGGAACAGAGACGGCAGAGCTGTTCGGGAGCCTGAGCGTGCGCTTGAGGTTGCCTGTTTTCTCGAGGAGCCCTTCCTCCACGAGGCGTCCGATATACCTGTGAGCCGTCGAGGTGGACTTGAAGTCCATTGCGTCCATTATCTCTCTGACAGAAGGCGATATTCCTTCGCTTATCCTTGATTTGATGTAATTGAATACAGCTATTTCCTTATCATTAAGCATATTTATTCTCCTCTTCCGAAAGTTTTTTAAGGATCATTTTTGCGATCTTGTATGCATCTCCGCAGCCGAGCGTTATGACCAGATCTCCCTCTCTCACGTGCTCGCATACATAGTCGCATATCTGCGAGAAATTGGCATATTTGCGCTCGTCATCCCACTCTGCCGATTCGTCCTGCGCAAACCAGATACAGCCGGGGATCTTCTCGGCGAGGTGGCGCGTGAAAATGCCGTAGGTATTTTTTTCACGGCTGCCCATTATGTCGGTCAGGACAGCCTGATCCGGGATCCTGAGCACTCTTGCAAAGTCGTCGAGCAGCAGCTTTGTTCTTGAGAAGGTGAACGGCTGGAATATTGCCCAGACCTTATTGAAGTTCATCTCCATTGCGGCATTCAGCGTAGCTTCGAGCTCTGTCGGGTGGTGGGCATAATCGTCAACGACGGTAACGCCCTTTTCAAAACCGAGCTTTTCAAAGCGGCGTTTTGCTCCGCGGAACTCTCCCAGACCCTTGATAATGCTTTCCATATCCGTGCCGAGGAAGCGTGCCGCCGCGATAGCCGCGAGTGAGTTGAGGACGTTGTGAAGCCCTGCCACATGGAGCGTTATCTCGCCGAGCCTTTCGCCCCTGTACATCGCGTCAAAGGTGGTGAGCAGACCGTTTGCGCGGCGGACGTTTTCGGGATAGTAGTCGCAGGAGCTGTTTTCGCCGAAGGTGATGATCTCCTTGTCAAGTCCGCTGACAGCCTTCATGGTATTTTCATCAGAGCCGTTCACAATGAGCAGCTTTGAGGTGTTCTGTGCAAATTTTCTGAACGACGAGATGATATTATCGAGGGTTCCGAAGTAATCGAGGTGATCGGCGTCGATGTTGAGTATAACGGATATATCGGGTGAGAGTTTAAGGTAGTGGTCCTCGAATTCACATGATTCGCAGACGAGGATATCGCTTTTTCCTGCAATGCCGCTTCCGCCTATGCAGGGGAGTTTTCCGCCGATATATGCGGAAAGGTCGATGCCTGCGGTATAGAGTATCTGGGTTATCATCGAGGTAGCGGTGGTCTTGCCGTGAGTTCCCGAAACGCAGACGGCGTTGTCGTAGCCGCTTGTAATAATGCCGAGGAGATCCGCACGTTCAAGGACGGGAACTCCGCTTGCTCTTGCCGCCATAAGCTCGGGGTTATCCTCCATAATTGCGGCAGTGTGGACTATAAGGTCGGCACCCTCGATATTTTCGGCGCGCTGACCGATGAACACGGGGATACCCATTTTGCGCACCGCATCGAGGGTCTCGGTCTCGTTGTTATCCGAGCCGGTCAGATAAAATCCCCTCGTATGGAGTATCTGGGCGAGCGGATACATACCCGATCCGCCTATGCCTATGAAGTGAATATGTTTTTTTCCGTTTAAAATGTTGTTATCCAAGTTATATCACCTTTTCGTTTAGAATCAGCCCGACGCGGAGCCCGCGTTGGCATACCACGTTGTCACTCGCAAGCTCGTTTACTCTCAGCAAAACAGATAGTCTGCTTTCGCTCGTTGAGGCTGTCATTAAGCTTTGTATGGAAAAATATTGTCCGCGCCCGTTGATTTTTCCAAATTAATATGTTATAAGCGCGGTGACTCCCTACTGTGTAGGGAGATGTCAGCGCAGCTGACAGAGGGTCACGGCTCCTGTTAGGAGCCCGCGCCGCCTTCTTCGCGCCGAAGTTGAAAAAAACTGCAAATATCACGCCGCGCCCGTTGATTTTTCCAAATTAATATGTTATAATATTTTCTGAGAAGCGCGGGGATTTATGAATATCTTTTGCGCTTTCAGGTAAAAATATCCATGTAAGCACAAATTTGATCAAAATATTATTTAACGTTCAAGGAGGTCAATATTATGCAGATCACAGATGTCAAGATCAGAAAAATAATATCGGAGGGCAGGTTGAGAGCGGTGATCTCAATAACTATCGACGATATGCTTGCCATACACGATATCAAGGTAGTTCAGGGCGATGAAAGACTGTTTGTCGCAATGCCGAGCAGAAGGGACGAAAACGGTATCTTCCGCGATATCGTTCACCCGATCTCAGCGGAAGTGAGAAGGCTCATGGAGGAAACTATCCTCGATGCATATTCACGCCATCTTGCTCTTGCTGAGGCTGAGGAGGCTGCCGAAGCCGCTGCCGCTGAAACCCCTGCCCCGGATCCACAGCCCGGGGGGTGAGAAGGATACATTCGCCTGCCTTAAACGGCAGGCTTTTGTTTTTCACAGCCCGAGTATCCTTGCCGCCTTCAGAATGGCGAGCTGAGTCTTGCCGTCGCGTATTTTTCCGTCCATGACGAGCTGAACTGCCTCGGCGAGCGGTATCTTCTCGACGTCGAGGAATTCGTCCTCATCGAGCGACTGCTTGTCGAAGCTGAGTCCGCGCGCGAGATACATATACGTTACCTCGGTGTTGTAAGCAGGCGTGGGGAGCATTTCGCCGAGGTAGATGTACTCGGTGCATTTGCAGCCTGTTTCCTCAAGCAGCTCGCGCCTGCCGCACTCGGCATGGTCCTCGCCCTTTTCGAGCTTTCCGGCAGGGACCTCTGCCGTGACTGCCGCGAACGGATAGCGGAACTGACGAACGAGATATATCTCGTTGTCGTCTGTGATCGGGATAACGCAGACGCCTCCGTGGTGGTGAAGAACGTCTCTGACGGCTGTTTTGCCGTTTTCAAGCTCTGCGACATCGTGGGTTATCGTGAAGATAGGTCCCTCATATATTATGTCGCTTTTCAGTGTTTTTTCCTGTAAATGCATATTTACCTCCGTTATTTTTTGCGGAAGCTTCTGCAATATTCCTGCGAAGCCGCTGATTTATGTGAAGAAACATAATCGTAGTAATGAGTATGAGGAGCATGGCTGATGCTGATTTTTTTGCGGAGCATAAGCGATATCCCGACATAGATGATGAGCAGCGCCGCTCCCGCGAGGCTTATTTTTTTGCCTGCCGCGAGCCCGGGTGTCTCATAGCGGAAAACGATATCGTTTTCGCCCGGCTCGGCTCTTACCGCCATGAAGCCGTATGAAACGAGCTCGACGTCTGCCTTTTTGCCGTTGACCTCGGCGCTCCAGCCGTCGCTGTAGGGAACGCTGAAAAACACGAGCTGAGGCTTATCGAGGGCTATTACCGACTTGAAGCCGTGTGAATCGTAGGTGAACGATGAGGAGCATTTCTGCTGCTTTTCGCGGCAGTAGGCGATATAGCTGTTTTTGGTGAGCCCCGAATAGTCCGTCGGATCGTAGGCGGTGAGTATGTCGGAGTACTTTTTCGCCTGTTTTTCGGTCAGCACAAGCGACTTCATCATAAGTTTTTCGCGGGTGGAGGCGGTTTTTTTATCGGCTTCCTCCTGCGTGATATAGGTGTCATACGCAAAGCCCTCGGGGATATAGAGCGTATTCTCGTATATCTCGAAATACTCATTTGCGCCTGCGTACTCGAAGCCGGGCAGATCCTCCGGGATAATAGCTTCTGAGGTATCGGTTTCGTCCGATGTTCCGGAGGAGGACGGCGAGCCGGAGCTGTCCTGCGAAGCGGAGAGAAGCTCCTCGTACCGGCAGCCCTCGGCTATCCTCTTGTAGTAGTACTTCACGGAAAAAAGTCCGCGCAGGGTATAGTGCGAAAGGTCTGCTCTTGAAGCAACATCGCGCGTTACTCCGACCGAATCGTAGAAGTCCATGACAGAGGTGGTGACTACGCTCTGGAATGCGCGCATGGAGGGAAGTTCCCATATCATCGGGTAATTATCGCAGTCTTCGGAGATATCTATGCGGAAGAAATTATCCTCGGATACCTCCTCGTAAGCCTTGCCCTCAATAGCCGATGAGATGTATTTTTTTGCCGTGGTGAGGCTGTTTGCGCCGTAAAGAGTTGTCGTGAAGATGCATATGACCGAGCCGAGCGAGACTGCAAATACCGAAAATCTCATGAACGGCAGCGAGCGCTTTTTCCGCGAGTATATGACCGCAGCGCAGATGAGCCCTGCCGCAGCCACGCCGAAACACAGCCAGAAGTAGGCGGGGTCGTCCGGGAGCGAGAAGAACCTCAGCTTCTCCGTGTCTGCCGATTTTACGGGCAGAGCGGCAATAACGGCGAGTGCTCCGAGCATGGCAGCGCTGAAAAGCACGCCGAAGCGCGTATCCGCTTCCTCGTCGTCGAGAGTGTGAGCGGTCATCATCGCCATTATCAGTATCGGCATATAGAACCACCGCGCGTAATAGTAGGAGTTCATCGCCTGAAACATACTGTTGAGTATGGGGACGAATGCACATATGATGCAGAAAAGAGTCAGCCGCGAAGCCCAGTGCTTTTTGCGGCTCTTCATGAATGCCGCAGCTCCCGTCATCGAGAATATGGGGAGATATCCGCCTATCGAAGCCCATTTTTCATAATCCGATTTGAAAAGATTCGGATAGGCGGGCGCATCGGGCGGCATAAAGAACGACTGAATGACCCTCGGAATTATCGTCTTGTCGGAGTAAATTACCATGTCGAGCCCGTAAAGATGCTCGCTGACGCGGTAATTTCCCAGTATAGCCAGTGCGGAGGGGAGCAGGATAAAGCCTGCGAGCATAGTTCCGGCTATCGCCTCGAACGCGAGAGCGAAAAATTTTCCCCAAGATGTATCAAAGTCCTTGCACCCCATTCGGAACAGGTAGTAGAAAACGAGGAATACCGCCTGACCTGCGAAGAAATAGTAGTTCAGTGCAGCCATGAAGGCTACGGTCAGGGCAAAGACGCCCCTGCGGCGGTTGTTGATATTCTCCTCCATTGCGATGAGCATGAGCGGGAAGAATGCCGTTACGTCCTGAAAGTGGTTGAAGAAGATGTTGTATACCTGGAATCCCGAAAATGCATAAAGCATAGCTCCGGCGAGACAGGCGCTTTTACTGCGGACAAACCGCCGTATATAGGCATAAGCCGTCAGCGAAGCCATTCCGTGCTTCATCGCCAGCAGAACCGGCATGGAGTATATGACCCACGCTCTCGGGAGCAGCGCCGAGAGGCGGAAAAACGGGCTCCCGTAGAGATAGAAAGAATACGAAGTCATAAAATCAGAGCCGAGGTCGGTGAACCAGCTCCAGCCTGTCTGGCCGCTGCGGACAGCGTTGTTCGCGAGGCTGTAGAAGGGTATCTGCTGAGCGTTGTAATCGCCGTAGTAGATGAAATAGCCCTTTTCACCGATCATGAACGGTATGAGCGTCAGCAGCATACACCCGAAGCCGAGCAGAAAAGCTGCAAGATATTTTTCTTTTGAATAACGTGAGATACCGCGTAAATTTTTTGACATTGAAACCTCCGCCTGCTGTTGGAAAATATACACAATTATTATACCATAAGACCACTGAAAAATCAACAGCTGCGAATGAATTTTCTGCTTTTTTCGGCGGAAAAATGTCGGTTTTCTGAAAATTTCAGGAAAATCGCAGGATAAAACTTTCTGTCGGTTGCTTTTTATATCGCGGAGCCCGCGCCGCCGTGTCGCGTTTTAAATGCAAGAGACTAAAATTTTTAGCCGCGATTTGTTGTTTTTTCTTAAATAATGTGGTATAATTAAAGTTAACGTTTGTCAAAGAAAGGTATGAAAGAATGTCGGTCTATCTTGATAATGCGGCGACTACAAAGCCGTGTGCCGAGGCGGTCAGTGCTGCTGTTGACGCAATGACGGAAAATTACGGGAACCCCTCGTCCCTGCATAGGGCGGGTCTTGACGCGCAGCTCGCTATGGACAGTGCCCGGAAAATAATAGCCTCCTCTATCGGAGCGGACAGCTCTGAACTTTACTTCACCTCCGGCGCGACCGAGAGCAATAACCTCGCGCTTAGGGGAGCTTCGGCGGCTTACGGAAAAAAACGCCGTAAAATAGTCGTTTCGGCGGTAGAACACGCCTCCGTGGACGAGACGGCAGCCGCGCTTGAAAAGAACGGCTTTGAGGTGACGAGGGTCTCACCGCGCGAGGACGGACGATTCTATGCGGAGGACTTCATTTCCGCCTGCGATGACGAGACCTGTCTCATAAGCGTTATGCTGGTAAACAACGAAACGGGGTACATCATGCCCGTAAAAGAGACGTTTTCGGCGGTAAAACGGCGTTTCCCCGATATCATCACGCACTGCGACTGCGTTCAGGGCTATATGAAGCTGCCTGTAAAGGCGACAGCGCTGCACGCCGACCTCATCTCTCTGAGTGCGCACAAAATACACGGAGTAAAGGGCGTGGGCGCGCTCTACATCAGGAGGGGAGTGCGCGTACTGCCCATAGTTACGGGCGGAAAGCAGGAAAAGGGCGTCCGCTCGGGGACTGAGAGCGTTCCGCTGATAGCCGCATTCGGAGCGGCGGCTCAGAAGCTCCGCCCGACCATTTCCGAGCGTTATGCGAGGGCGCAGGAGCTGAAAGCCCACCTCCTCGGCAGACTTGCGGAGATAGGCGGTATATCGGTGAATTCACCCGACGACGGCTCGCCGTATGTCATAAATATCTCTGTCGGGGGCAAGCGCTCGGAGATAATGCTGCACTTCCTCGAAAGCCGAGGTATCTGCGTTTCGAGCGGCTCGGCGTGCTCAAAGGGACAGCAGAGCGGAGTTCTCGGGCAGTTCGGTATCACGGGCAAGCGCGCCGACAGCGCCCTGCGCATAAGCATTACCGCGGAGACCACCGAGGCGGAGCTCGATGAGCTTTGCGCGGCTCTGCGCGAGGGTATGGAAAAGGTGAGAGGGTGAGCGCAATGCGTGGAAAAAGAGTGAACTTTTTCGCCGCAAGAGGTGATATGTCGGAGATCTTCGCCGATGAAGAACTCAAATTTATTCCGTGCGGCTGGCATGAAAGCTCTGATATACCAATTTATTCGTCCTTTTCTGAAATTCCCTCGGTCGATATTAATCCAACAGGAAGTCATTTAACAGTTAATTTTACTGTAACGAACCTTGTTGCTCCCATAAAAATAGTGGGACAGACATTCCGGGACGGGTCGACAGGCTATGAGGCAAAGCCCGAGGATAATGAAGCTCCGGCGCTGAGATTTTCTCCAAGCGGCTTCACGCCCGACGGAAAGTGCCTTGTTCACGGCGTTATAGATGTTTTGGACGGGAATGAAGCCGCAGAAAAATTGTTTCATAAGCTTCGGGGGAATATAAACAAAAAATTTAAGAATGTAAACGGTTGGCGCATAGGGGCAAATGCAGAAAAATACATCGGAAAAGTGCGGTTTGTGACCATAAGCTCGGCTTCGCCTCAAATATACGATTTAAAGCTTGATGTGGCGCAGCTCGATGAGCGCGCTGCGGGGAAAAAGGTGAGGGGATAATGGACCGGATAGGAATAATAGCCTTTTCTGTTCTCGGAGCTGCGATATGGGTCGCCTGCTGCTTTGCCTCCGCAAGATCGAGGATAAAAAGATCGGAAAAGGACGGCACGAAGCCGAAGCTTGCCGCTTGCAGGATATTCTACATAGTCACGGGGATACTCGGACAGGTGTTCTACTGGAGCATGATATACGATTTGAGCCAATGGGGCGGCATGGACTGATGTAACATAATAACATAGGAGGAAAATATGAAAGAGATAGTACTTGTAAAATACGGAGAAATGGCTCTCAAGGGGCTGAACAAAAAGACCTTTGAGGATATGCTCATAAAGAACATCAAGCGCAGACTGAAGCCCCTCGGGCGCTTCCAGCTCACGAGCGCACAGTCCACGACCTACATAACGCCGCTCGATGAGGACACCGACCTCGCGGACGTGGTGGACAGAGTCGGCAAGATATTCGGAATTGCCGCGCTTTGCCGTGCGTGCGTGTGCGAAAAGGACTTCGAGGACATCTGCGAAAGGAGCTACGACTACCTTGCCGATATTCTCGGCGGAGCCAAGACCTTCAAGGTGAACGCCAAGCGCGCGGACAAGGCTTTCCCGATGAAGTCCCCCGAGATATGCATGGAACTCGGCGGCAGGCTGCTCGAAAAATTCCCGCACCTGACCGTTGACGTTAAAAACCCCGAAATTACGGTAACTGTCGAGATACGCGACACCAATGCCTACGTTCATGCAGAGAACATCAAGGGCGCAGGCGGACTTCCCGTCGGCAGCAGCGGCAAGGCAATGCTTCTGCTCTCGGGCGGCATCGACAGTCCTGTTGCAGGCTATATGATGGCAAAAAGGGGAGTTCACATCGCGGCGATACACTATGTCAGCCCGCCTTACACCTCCGACCGCGCACAGCTCAAGGTGGAGCAGCTCTGCCGGAAGCTCACGGACTACTGCGGCGGCATAGCGTTCTACTGCGTGCCGTTCACGGAGATACAGGAGGCTATCAAGGACAACTGCCCCGAGGAGTTCTTTACTATTATAATGAGGCGGCTCATGATGGAAATTGCACAGCGCATTGCCGCTAAGGACAACTGTCTTGCACTCATCACGGGCGAGAGCGTCGGACAGGTCGCGAGCCAGACCATGGCGGCTATCGCGTGTACGGACGCTGTGTGCCGCATACCCGTATTCCGCCCGTGCGTGGGAATGGACAAGACCGAGATAATCGAAATTGCTCGTAAAATAGACACGTTCGAGACATCCGTGCTCCCGTATGAGGACTGCTGTACGGTGTTCACGCCGCGTCACCCCAAGGTAAGGCCCCAGCTTTCGGACATCGAAAAGGCGCAGAGCAGCTTCGATTTCGAGCCGCTGATACAGAAGGCGGTCGAGGGCACCGAGATGAAAACGTTCAATTACGGCGAATGAGGACCGTATTGAATGAATTTACAAAATTTGGGGTATAATTTTGTGAAAACCTCACAAAAACGAAAGAGGCAAAAATATGTTAAGCGGTGAATCTTCTGAATATCTGTACGGAAATCTTGACAAAACGGTTACAAATGTTGTACAATTATTAGATAAACAGGAACTGACCATAGCCACTGCCGAAAGCTGTACGGGCGGGCTCCTTTCCGAGCTAATAACCTCGGTATCAGGTGCTTCAAGGGTATTTGAGCTGGGTCTGTGTACCTACTCCGAGCGGACGAAAAGCCGTTTTCTCGGCATTCCCATGGAGGATATACAGCGCCGGGGCGTAGTCAGCGAGGAAATTGCCCTTGCAATGGTAAAGGGTCTGAAAAAATGCTCCGGCGCAGACGTGTGCATTTCCGTAACGGGAATAGCAGGTCCGGGCGGAGGAACCGAAAAAACTCCCGTAGGAACGGTATATATAGGCTTTGATATATGCGGAAAACAGTTCGTAAAGCTTCCTGCATTATGGGAATTGACAGATAAAAGCAGACGCAGCATAAGGCAAAGCGCAGCCTTGTATGCACTGCGCACCGTTGAAGAAGCACTCATGGAGGCGATAGAGAGCAATGAGCGAAAATCAGAATGAATTATCGGAAACTCAGCGCAGAGCCGATAGAATAAATGCTATTAAAAAATCTATCCATACCTCCGCACCGGAGGAACAGGCTGAGACCGCGGTCTCACCGGCACCTCAGCAGCCCTCTGGCACAGGCGAGTGGGAAAGCGAGCTCTCGGACAGGATCGCTCAGCGCATACGCAAGGTGAAGGAGAATAAGCATTCCGCTGCGGCAGAGATCATCAGTGAGCTCGACGCCGCTATGGAGGCGGAGGATCAGCTCTCTGCAAAGGCTGATGATGCGGCAGGAGCTCTCTCCGAAGCGCAGGACGCTGATCCGGCAGAGGATATTATAAATGAGGAAGCGGACGAAACTGCTGTGCAGGAGCCTGAAACCGAGTCCGTTGAGTCGCAGATAGACAGAGCTGTTGCCGCTCTTGCAGCAGCGGCGGAGGAGGCAGCTCCCACGGAAGAGGAAGTCCCCGCACAGGAGGAAGCTCCCACGGAAGAGGCAGCTCCCGCGGAAGAGGAAATCCCCGCACCGAAGAAGACCCATCCCACCATTCAGGTTACCACCCGCACAGCTCCTGACGGCACCATAAGAAGAACCGCCAGGGTTTTGCCGGCGAACTCTTCCGCTCAGGAACAGCCTCATGAAGAGCCTTCTTCAGCGCAGCAGGATCAAACTGCGGATGGAGCAGGGTGTCAAGGTTGCGCGGATCGATCATGGAAACGGCCTTCTTCTCATCGATCATGCCCTCGTCGACCAGGTCGCAGGCGAATGTATGGCGCAGCGAGTGGGGGGACAGCTGCGGGCCGGTGATCCTTGCCTCCTGCATGCGGCGGCGCACGATCATGCCCACCTCATTGGCGGTCAGCCGCACGCACCGGCTGCCGTTCTTAGTCGAGAGTGAGCGGAACACGGGCAGCTGCTTGTCGCTTCCCGTGCCGATGTAGGCCATGAGTTCCTGCCCGAGGTCTTCGCGCAGGGGTATCGCGGCGTCTTTGCCGCCGTGCCCCTTGCGCTGGAGCCTAAGAAAGTAGCGCGAGCCGCTCCAGTAGCAGTCGCCGCCGCCGCGCCCGTTGCCGCCGCCGCTGAAGAAGAAGAAAAAACCGAATTCGACGTTGTTCTCGCTGAAGTCGGCGCTGAAAAAATCAAGGTTATCAAAGCCGTCCGCGAAGCCACCGGTCTCGGTCTTAAGGAAGCCAAAGCCCTCGTCGACGGTGCTCCTGCGGCTGTCAAGGAAAAAATCTCCAAGGCTGACGCTGAAGCCCTCAAAGCCAAACTCGAAGAAGTCGGCGCGAAAGTCGAAATTAAATAAGAAAATTTTAAATCGAAAATTAAATTGGAAAAAAAAAATTATCCTGTCGAAGTCAAAAACTTCTTCAGGATTTTTTTTGCAAGATTTTTTTGCGAAATTTTTAATTGTCGTAGAGTGGAAATTGTTTTAAATTTTTCCAAGTTTTTTCGTCGACGACCAAATTTTTCACGCCGAAATATTTTGCGTAAGTTTTGTTTCTGTTAATTCGCGTGTAAGGTGTCAAATCATTATAAAATCTTGCTTCTTCGTCCAAAGTCCACACCTGGAAAATTTTTTCTGTAGTTGAAGGCAAAATTATTGGCTGAACTGTTATTAAGTCGTCCTGCTTGTGCGCCAAAATATATTTATGTCTTTCGGAAATTTGCTGATGAACTGAAAAGTCAACCGCCAGAGAATAAATTATCGTAGCCGCCCAGAAAATTCCGACTGCACAGAAAAATTTTTTTGGCAGATTGATTGAAATATTTTTCAGCGAAGTCGTTGCGGCGACGATTAAAAATATTGGCGAAACAAAAGCCGCCCGCGCAGGAAAGTACGGCGCAATCATCAAAAGGCAAGGTACAAAAATTCCCAACGCCGCAAATGTCGAGATAAACAGCGAAGTTTGCGGAGATTTTTTTCCGCGCAGGAAGTAAAAAATTATCGGCAAAAATAAAATTAAATTTCCAAGCATCACAGGCAAAAAGCCATACAAAAAATTTCCTTCCAATATTTCAAGCAAAGTTAAATTTTCTTCGGAGTCGATCTCTTCTCTGTGAAAATTTCCGGGCGCAAGGATTAAAAGCGCGAATCCGATTAACGCCGCAAAAAATCCTGCAAACATCCATCGCTCAAGTTTTTTCTGTCGCCAAAAATAAATTATCGCCAAAAAACTTGTCAGCAAAATCATCGCGCCGCCTGCCTCATTCGACCAACCTGCCAAAAGTCCGAGCGGAATTATCAGCGCAGGAGAAATTTTAAATTTGTCATTCCAAAATTTCAGGACGAACGGAATTAAAAACGCAAATTGAAAAACTGCCATCCACAAGTAATTGCAGCTGCCGGTCATCCACAAAGTTGTTTGAAAAAATTCCGGCAGACAAAACCACAGCGCAAAAAAAATAGGAATGAGGATTGAGGATTGAGGAATTGAAAATTTCCCTGTGCCGAGAAAATAAATTATCAGCGCGAGGATTGAAAAAATTATTGCGTTGGCGAAGTCGAAAAAAATTTTCCCCTGCCAAGCAAAAAACTGAACAAAAATGTGTGCGACAGTTCTGCCGCCCCAAGTCATCCAGTGCGAATATTGGGAAACAAAAATATCTGAAAAACTTTCTATGCGTTTCAAGTCGCCGATGTCATTTCTAAAATTTCCGTCGTGCTCCCCGTCCCAGACAAAAGAATAGGCGTAGTCATCGGTAAAGTTCGGCGTAAGTAAATTCATTGACAAAAAAATTACAAACGCCGAGATTAAAATAATTTTCCAAGAAATTTTTTCAAGTTTGATCTTTGTCACAAAAAAAATCACCTACATATTTTGACAAAATTTTCATTCCGGAAGTTCGTCGAACTGTTTTAAGTTTGTGCCGTCCATGAAATCTACTTCTGTAATTTCAATGTGTATTGCACTTTTCCTCAAACCATGTTTCATAGCTTCGGCATCCTGTTTGACAAATGGATTTAAAACTTTATCGACATTGAAAGTTTGCAAACCTTTCGGCTTGTATGCCATATCAATTTCAAAAGGTGTAACGCCTTCGTCTCCGTCCTTGCCGACAATAATTATTCGACCGATAATTTTCGACAAATTTTTTTCAGATTTAACATCAGCTTTAATTGCAACTTTCATCGTCCGGGAAAAACCGTACTCGTCGCCTTCGACAACTTTTGCGTCGAAACCTTTTACAAGAAAAATATCTTTCATTTCATTTCTGACAGGAGCGTTAATTCGCTCCAACTTTTTTTTCAAAGCGCGATTCAAACCGACAAGATAATTTTCAAAACCGCTCGCGCCAATAATTTTCCACTGCGACTGATCAATTCTTTCCAGCGCGAAATTCAATTCAAAACTGAACAACAAACTTTGATTGTAAAATTCAACTTTTGAGGTCGCGGAATTTTCTTTAACTTTCGGCTTGGAAATATTTTTTATGACGCAGGAATTTATTTCTGAATCTTTCAGCCATTTTTGCGTCGGCGAAAGAGTGCCTGAAAAATTTACTCTGCCGTTCGTAATATAATCATTGACTGCTGCCTTCGCCGTCGAAATAAATTCCGGCTTGCGCTGTTCATAAACATTTGTGACTTCCTGCATCGAGTAAGCGGTTGAATTTAGTTCGGAGTTAATCTGCGCGGTTAAAATTTCCTCCGCTGCGTTTTCTAAAACTGTATCGATGTCGACAAGTTTATAAAAATTTTCTGCGTCGCGTTGGTCGATTGTGTCTTGAATATTTGTCATTGACTTAATCGGCATATTTTTTAGCTGATTGTAGGCGCGGAAAGAACCAATTCCCAGCGCAAAAATTAAAATTATCGGGATGGTGATGAGCAATAATTTTTTCATTTCAAGACTTTCTCAACTTTGCATTTTCTTTTTCAGTCACGACGACTTGCACCGTGTCCTCATCTTCGTCAATTTCGGCTCCGCAGCGCGGACAACATTCATAAGGAGTTCCGTCGGGATAAACTCTCTTGCCTGTACATTTTGAGCAAAATTCTGTGCTGCAACGATTGCAGTGAAAAATTGTTCCAAAATTTGTCCTGCCGCATTTCGGACAAGCCTCATAGTATTTCGCCATAAAAATTCCTCCTTCGTCGAAATTTTAGTTGTTAGTTGCAGAGCAGTTAGTTGTTAGTCAAATTAAATTCTAAGCACTAAAAACTATTTCCCAAGTGCCTCGACCAAAGTCAGCATATTTTTTTCCATTTTTTCGATATAGTCGTTTTCATTTTCAGGAATTGATTCGCCTGTCGTGATTGGATCTAAAGTAAAAATTTTCGCACCGGTCTCGCGAGCAATAGTTTCCGCTGCCTTCGGCGAATATTGCGGCTCGGTGAATAAAACTTTTACAGGCAAAGATTTTACAACTTGGATCGTGTCTGCCAATTCTTGCGGAGTCGGCTCGGAGTTCGGCTCGCGCTCAATCGTTCCGACTATATTTAATTTGAACTGTGCGGCGAAATATGGAAAGGCTTCATGGAAAGTTATAATATCTTTGTTCGGCAAATTATCTAGAGCCAGATGCATTTCATCGCGCAAAGTTGAAAGTTTGTCTAAATATTCCAGAGTATTTTTTTTGTAAGCGTCGGCGTGAGCGGGATCGAGAGCGCAAAGTTCAGCCGAAATTACTCTGACTTGTTGCATGGCGTAGGTGACACTCAGCCAAACGTGAGGATTTATTTCCTCGCCGTCCTTCAGCAAAAAAATTTCGTCGGACTTCGATGCGTCGATAATTTTTAAATTTTTTTTCTCGGCGGCAACTTTGTCTAAAAATTTTTCCATGCCCAAGCCGTTCACGATAAAAATATCTGCGCGTTCAAGTTTTTTCATGTCCTCTGTGGTAAGTTGATAATCATGAAGACAACCTGCTTGAGGAGCAGTCAAATTTGTCACCTCCACGCCTTCAACGCCGCCGGCAATATTTATCGCGTCGAGATACATCGGATAAAAGGAAGTAACAATTTTTAATTTGCCGTCGTCCGAATTTCCTCCGCAACCTGAAAAAATAAAAGTCGCCAACATAAACGTCAGCAAAAAAATTTTTTTCAAACCAATTCCCCCAGAAAAAATTTTTTCATTCATATCTCAAAGCGTCGATCGGATCCAATCGCGCAGCTTTCCGCGCCGGCAACATTCCAAAAAAAATTCCGACAAACAGAGAAAATCCAAAACTTGCAACAATGCTCGCGCTGCTGATAACAGTCGTAAAATTTCCAAACTTTGAAATTGCCTGAGCCAAGCCAACGCCAATTAAAATTCCGACAAGTCCCCCCAAAATACTTATCATTGTCGACTCAATTAAAAATTGCAACATTATGCTGTTGTAAGTCGCGCCGATTGCTTTTCTGATTCCAATTTCGCGAGTGCGTTCCGTTACAGAAACCATCATAATATTCATAATTCCAATTCCGCCGACAATCAAAGAAATTCCCGCTATCGAACCTAAAAGCAAAGTTATCATCGTCGTCGTTTCAGTCATCGTTTCCATTAAACTTGTCAAATTTCTGACATTAAAATCATCGTCCGCGCCCTCTCGAATCCTGTGACGTTGGCGAAGAAGTTTTTCAATGTTCGATTGAACTTCATCCATTTTGTCTGAATCTGAAACTTGAACATTGACCGAGCGAACGTAAGTAATTCCCATCAATCTTTCTTGCGCCGTCGTCAGAGGAATTAAAACAATGTCGTCCTGATCCTGTCCGCCGCTCGATTGTCCTTTGCTTGCAACAAGACCAATAATTGTGTATGGAGCGTTGCCAATGCGAATTTTTTTTCCGACAGGATTTACCGTACCAAAAAGATTTGTCGCAACCGTCGTCCCGATAACCGCGACGCGATTTCTAACGTCAACGTCATGCTCCGTGAAAAAAATTCCGCTCTGCATCGTCAGCGACTGGATGGAAGAATATTCCGGAATTACTCCCGTGACTGTCGTGGACCAATTTTCGTGACCGTAAACGACTTGATAACTTCCCTGAACAGTAGGAGAAACATAATCAATGTTTTTAATTCTATTTTTTATCGCCTTCGCGTCATCGTAAGTCAAAGTTGTAACCGAACCTGCTCCGCCGCGAACGCCGCCGCGATTTGAACTGCCGCTCATGACAATCAGCATATTTGAACCGAGTCGGGAAATTGAATCGACAACATTTTTTTTCACGCCCATGCCGACGGAAACCATCGCTATGACCGCGCAAACGCCGATTATAATTCCCAGCATTGTCAAAATTGTTCTAAGTTTGTTTGAAATTAAACTCAGCCCTGCCATTTTCAAAAGTTCGGTGAATAACAATTTTTTCACACTCCAAAAAATTTTTTCTACAATTCAACGCAACAGAAAATTTTTCCTGCAAAAAAAAGTTTACTTACATTACTCCAACAATTAAATGAACAAAAATTAAAAAACAGCGTTAAACGCAAGGCAAATTTTCCTGCAGAAATAAATTGATATTTTGTCGAGTTGAGTAATATTTTATTAAATTTTGGTTAAAAATGTAGTTTTTCTCTGGAAATTTTTTTGCAACGTTTCTATAATGTAGCAAATTATTCTTGATTGATTTTTGCAAATTCGACTTTGAAAAATTTTTCAAAATTAAGTGGGAGATGATTATTTATGGCAACAGCACAAACTGTTATAAAAAATTTTATGAGTTTTTTAAACAATACAACTTTGCAAGGAACTTCGGCATTGGACGCTGCTGTTCGAGCTGTTTCAAATTTTAGCAGTTGGACCGCACTTAAAAATTCATTAGTTTCAGATTGCGCGGCTTACTCGGGTGACTGGGAAAGTTTTCTGAAGGATATGTGTGGAATTATTCTCGACAACAGTGATACAGGGGCGATTAGTGGTTCAGATGCCGGTGGCAGCACTACCAAAACAGCTGAAAGTATAGTTCCGGAATCAGGCACTTTATCATATCCGAGCGGCACAACTTTTACAACTCATGGTCTGACTGTTACAGTGCCTTCGCTTTCCTCACTGTCTGACAGTGAAAAATTTATCGTCGGTGCTCTTTATACTTGGTGGATTGATTCTGCTTTAACTTTGATTGAGAATTCTTATGGTCTTGGTTTTAATTCTGCAGGAGTTACCGTTAATGCAATTGATGTTCAATTTTATAACGGAAATGACGGTGCGATGGCTTATGTTGAGTACTCTCCGGGAAAAACTTGTGAAGTCTTGCACTTGAAAATAAATATGAACTATTACGAAAACATTGATACCTCCAATTCTAATGGTTCGGCTACAAATTTGATCACCTACTTGGACAGAACAATTGCACACGAGATGGCTCACGCAGTTATGGCAGCCAATATCAACTATTTTGCCAGTCTGCCGGTAATCTTTAAGGAAGGTAGCGCCGAGCTCGTTCATGGAATTGATGACAAAAGAACTTCCAACATTAAAGCTATTTCCTCCAGCTCATCGTATTTGAAAAGTGCTTTAAATTCAACCAGTGTCAATGGCTATGCAGCAGGTTATGTTTTATTGAGATATTTGGCAAAACAAGCATCAGAAGATCGTGATCCTTCGGTCGCCGTTACTGTCTCTAACTCTAATTCTAATTCTAATTCTTCTACTACTTCTATTACTTCTGCGGCATCGTCCGGCACTACTGTAGCTTCATCGACATCTTCAGTGAGGTCGGGTGGATCTTCCACTTCCAGCAGTTCATCCAATAAATCAACTGTGGCGGCAAGTGCCACCTTCAGTGGGACAACTTTGACTGTCAAAGGTAATTTTGGGAAAAATATTTGGCTGGGTGGAAAAGATATCATTACAGGCAAGGCAAACACCACTTACGCAAATAACAATACCGTTACTATCAACGCAAAGCAGATGACAAGTGCGAGAGTCCTTGCAGGCAACAGTAAAAATAATGTCATCACAGCCGGAAGTGGCGGCGCAACCTTGTGGGGCGGTTCCGGCGGCAATGATACTTTGAGCGGTGGAAGCGGACGTGATGTTTTCTGGTATTCGCTTGGCGGTGGAGACGATGTGATAGTAAACTTCACAAGCGGAAAAAATTCTGCGAGCGATGTTTTGTGCGTTTCCGGCGGCGGAGTATCTTCCATGACGCGTAGTGATGGCACATTAAAACTTACCATGACAGATGGCGGAACTTTAAAAGTTGGAGTCGGCGATACAGTCGATACTGCAATAAAATATTCCACAGTGCTTGGCAGTGGCGGATCCAATGTTAAAATCAAAGTTGGCAATGCCGATAGTGACAATACCTTTACCTACGACGCAAATGTAAACTATTATTATGGTGGCAACAAGGAGAATACTTTAAAAGTTTCACAGGGAGCGCGCATTTGGCTGAGTAAATCTAATTTTTCTAATATCACGAAAGTCGATGCATCTTCCTCACAGGGAAATAATCTTTTAGCAGGTGATTCAGGGAGCAACACACTCATCGGAGGTTCAGGAAGTTCAAGTTTGTGGGGTGGAACAGGAACTGCAAGCGATTCACTGATAGGTGGCAGTGGAAGCAATACTTTTTGGTACGGACTTGGCGAGGGCAACGATACAATTCAAGGTGCGAAATCCACAGACACTTTGAAACTTTACAATATTAAACTTTCAGACATTACTTCGATAAAATCTATTTCCGGCGGTTTGAAGTTCAACTTTTCCTCAGGTAGTCTTACTGTGAACGGAACAATTCCAAAGGTGCGACTCAAAACAGGGTCGACTTGGGTTTATAACAGCACAAGTTCATCATGGAAGCGAGTATGATTTATTTCCATTTGTCGCTGAAACTTTTTGGTAAATGAAAATATTTTTTTTGAAAGCTGCGGAATATTTTTGTCGCGAAGTTGACATAATTTTCTGTGGCTGAATTTTTTTTCTGCAAAACTTTTTCTTTCAAGACAAATTTTTATTTGCTGTAGTATAATGCAAAAAAATTTCGTAACTTTACTTGAAAATTTTTTTGGGAAGAAGGTTTTGCAAAAATGTTTTACGCTTTTTTTAAAATTCTTTGTCGCTTTGTATTTGGAAAAATTTTCGGCACAAAAGTTATAGGCGCGGAAAATATTCCTGCGAGCGGCGCATTTATTTTGGCGGCGAATCATGTCAGCAATTTTGATCCGCCGTTTCTTGGAACTTTTATGGACAGAATTGTAAATTACATGGGCAAGGAAGAACTTTTTAAAAATCCTGTGATGGCTGCAATTTGTCGCGGCTTGAATGTTTTTCCTGTGAAACGCGGTGCGGCAGATAAAACTGCTGTAAAAACTGCCGTGAAAATTTTGAAGTCCGGCGAATGTTTTGGAATTTTTCCGGAAGGCACTCGGAGCAAGACAGGCAAACTAGGCAAACCTGAACTCGGCGTGAGTGTTATTGCTGCGATGACAAAAGCTTCTGTAATTCCTGCGGCGATTGTCGGCACAGAAAAAATTTTTTCCGCAGAAAAAAAATTTCCTCATCTCTGCGTTGTCTACGGCGAACCTTTACAGTTTTCCGGCAACGCGAAGGACAAGGAAATTTTACAGGACTTCGCGCAAAAAATTATGTCTGAGATTTCCAAGTTGAAAGAACTCGGCGAACAGGAAATTATTTCACGTTGACGACAATATCTGCCTCGTCAGCTGGAACAATTTCTGCTCCGTTCTCGACAAAAATATTTTCTAAAGTTTCGGCAGTTGATTTGTCGCCGCCATTGACAGCAACTTTTTTTCCTTTGAGCGAACTTGAGCCGTTTTCGCTGATTGTGATCGAGTCGCCAATTTTAATTTTTGGAATAGGTTTGTCTTCCACATGGATGCTGCCGTCCATCAAGTCACCTTCGCCGCCGTCAAATTTAATAATGACGTGACCGAGAGTACGAATATTGTTGTGAACTTCGCCACCGATTTTGATAATTTTAAATTCACTTCCGGCAATTTTCAAAATGTCGCCGGGTTTGATGACCCCTGTCAATCTGTTTCCGCTGTGCAGAACGGAAAACTCGCGCAATTCAGGAAGAATCATCGAGTCGTCAAAAAGGACAATCATTTTTATCGCACTCATAAATTTCGGAACATCTCCACCGACACCGACAATCTTAGTTTCATAAAAATTTTTCGACATCTGCAAAACCTCCATTACAACTATTAAATAAATTCTAAAAATAATTTCTGCAAAGTGATGATTTATCCTGCCGCACCAAGAAACAAATTTGATAAAAAAACTTCCAAACATTTCAGACTTTTAATATTTTTATCGTGGAAAGTTCGCTGTCCTCCGCACCGATAATTCTGCCGCCAATTTTTTTCATTTCGCGAATGTAATTTAAAATTTCTGCGTCGATAATTTCGCCGGGATTTATAATTGGAATGCCGGGAGGATAAAAAGTAATTTCCTCCGCACAGATTTTTCCGACAGACTTTTCAAGCTCAACAGTTTCGCTCGGCGAAAAAAAAATTTCGCGCGGAGAAACTTCTGCTGATGAAAAGTTAGGAGTGCGGAAAGATTTCAATGAGAAGTGAGGAGTAAGGAAAGAGGAATTATTTTTTATTCCTAACTCCTCTTTCCTCCTTCCTAATTTCTTTGCCCCTGCGACAAGTCTTGAAATTGTTTCCGAAGTGTCTGCGTAAGTCAGAAGAAATAATAAATTTGTCGCGTCGGAAAGTTCGCACTGAATTTTAAATTCATGGCGTAAAATTTTTTCTGCCTCAATTCCTGTCAATCCAAGTTCCTCGACATTGACTGTAACTTTCAGCAAGTCGAGTTGAAAATTTTCCACAGCGTCGAAAGTTTTCAAGCCGTCGATTAAATTTATTTCTGCGCGGATTTTTTTTGAAAGTTCAATCGCCGACAAAATTTTTTCCGCGCCACTTTCTGCCATTTGCAAACGCGCAATATCCAACGACGCTAAAAGTAATTGGTTTGGACTGGTTGTTTGCAGTAAACTTGCTGTGCGGCGAATTTTTTCCGCGTCTATAAATTTTTGTTTCAGCAAAAGCATTGAAGTTTGCGTCATCGAGCCTAAAACTTTGTGCGTGGATTGTGCGGATAAATCTGCGCCGCTGTCCATCGCCGACAAAATTTTCCCTCCGAATTGCAAATGCGCTCCGTGAGCTTCGTCAACAAGCAAAATCATTCCCGACGCATGAAGCAGTTCGGAAATTTTTTTCAAGTTCGCCGCTACGCCGTAATAATTTGGAGAAGTGATGATCAATGCTTTTGCTTGAGGAAATTTTTCAATCGCCTGCCGAACTGTTTCGACTTTCAAGTTGAGCGGAATTTTTAATTTGTCGTCAAAGTCCACAGGTAAAAAAATTGGTATCGCGCTGGACAAAATTAGTCCCGACATAACTGAGCGGTGAGAATTTCGCGGAACAAAAATTAAATCGCTAGGTTTCAAAGTTCCAAGCAACATTGTTTGAATTGCAGAAGTTGTTCCGTTCACAAAAAATAAAACTTCGTCCGCATGAAAAAGTTCCGCCGCCAAAATTTCCGCATCTTTAATGCAAGTGTGCGGGCTGTGCAGGTCGTCCAATTCTTCCATTAAAGAAACTTCCTGACGCAATCCTTCAGCCGCGATTAAATTTTTCAGAAGTTGATGCGCTCCAAGTCCTTGCTTGTGTCCCGGGGTATGAAAAGCAATCGCGCCGTCCGCCGAATAATTTTTCATCGCTTCGGCAATCGGCGCAGTAAATTTTTTTTTGTCCAAAATTTTATACCTTCAAAAAATTTTTTTCTCCCGAAAGTTTATCTCTTCAAAAAATTTTTTCCCAAAAAGTTTATCTCTTCAGAAAATTTTTTGTCCAAAAGTTTATCTCTTCAGAAAAAATTTTGTCCGGAAATTTTACTTCGCGACTTGTCCGCCGAAATTTTGACTTTGTTCGTAGGAGAATGCCGCCTTTAAAATTGTTTCTTCGTCCAGAGCTTTTCCGATTAACTGAAAACCGATTGGCAAATTATTTTTAGTGAAACCGCAAGGAACAGAAATTCCCGGCAAGCCTGCCAAGTTCAGAGGAACAGTGCAAACATCTTGCAGATACATTTTCAGCGGATCGGAAATCATTTCGCCAATTTTAAAAGCGGCAGTCGGAGCAGTCGGCGCAAGAATTACATCGACATTTTTAAATGCGTCGGTAAAATCTTTCTGAATAAGCGTGCGAACTTTCAACGCCTTCAAATAATAAGCGTCATAATATCCCGCACTCAAAGCGTAGTTGCCAATTAAAATTCTGCGCTTGACTTCCTCGCCAAATTTTTCTGTTCGCGTGTTGGTCATCATCTCGACAACGTCCGCTCCGTCCACTCTCGCGCCGTAACTCACGCCGTCATAGCGTTCAAGATTTGTAGCCGCTTCTGCCGGAGCAATTAGGTAGTAAGTTGAAATTGCAAACTCGGTGTGCGGCAAACTTATTTCAGAAATTTCCGCGCCGAGATTTTCAAAAATTTTCGCCGCATCTTTTACAGCTTTTTCAACGTCGCTGTCGATCCCTTTGACAAAATATTCTTTCGGCAGACCAATTTTTAAATTTTTTACATCCGCGACTAAAGATTTCGTGAAGTCGGGAACTTTCGCCGCCGTCGAAGTAGAATCCATTTCGTCGTGACCGGCTATTGCATTTAAAACTGTCGCGCAGTCTGTCACGTCGCGTGTCAAAGGACCAATTTGGTCGAGCGAGGAGGCGTAAGCGACAAGACCATAACGCGAAACTCTGCCGTAAGTAGGTTTCAATCCAACTACACCGCAAAAACTTGCAGGCTGACGAATCGAGCCGCCTGTATCCGAACCAAGCGCAAAAATTGCCTCGCCCGCCGCGACTGCCGCCGCACTTCCTCCCGAACTTCCGCCGGGAACTCTCTCAAGGTCGTAAGGATTTTTTGTAACTTTGTAAGCGGAATTTTCTGTTGAGCCGCCCATCGCAAATTCATCGAGATTAACTTTTCCAACCAAGACAGGATTTTGTTTTTTCAACTTCGTGACAACAGTTGCATCGTACGGCGGGACAAAATTTTCAAGAATTTTCGACGCACAAGTTGTCTTTATTCCTTTAGTGCAGATATTATCTTTAATCGCGCAGGGAATACCTTCAAGCGCGGAAATTTTTTCGCCGCGAGAAATTTTTTCATCAACCGCCTTTGCAGTTTTTTCAGCCTGCGCTTTTGTAATTTCCAAGTACGCGCCAATTCCAGATTCTTTTTCCTCAATTCGCGCAAAAATATTTTCAGTCAACTCTGCCGCAGAAATTTCTTTCGACTGCAAAAGTTCATGAAGTTCGTGGGCAGTTTTTCTGTAAAAATCCAAAACTATTCGCTCCTTAAAAAAAAATTTTTATTCTTCCAAAACTCTTGGAACTTTAAAATAGCCGTCCTCGGCGAGCGGCGCATTTGAAATTGCAAGATCTCTGTCAAGCGAAGGTTTAACTTCGTCTGCGCGGAAAACATTTTGCATCGGCAAAGCGTAAGTCGTCGGCTCAATATTTTCTGTGTCAATCGATTGCAGATTTTCAACGTAAGTCAAAAATTTGTCGAGCTGTTCCCTGACTTCGACAGATTCATTTTCGCCAATCCTAAGCCGCGACAAACTTGCAACAGTTTTAATATCTTTTTCAGTAACTTTCATAAAAATTTTTCCTCCTTTTGCAAATGATTATATCACATTGAACTTTGTCTAACAAAAAAAACTTTTAACTTTGTTATGTGCGTGATATAATTCAGAAAATTTTTTTGTTCATGAAGGGAGAAGTTTTTTTATGGCATTTGACGAAATGAAATTTAAGGACATCATGGGCGAGTTCAGCGCAACAACCGAAATGATCCGCGAGGTCGCATCAAACTTCAGAAAAGATTTGCAACTTGGATTGAAAGATGTTTCAAGTTCTTCCATGCGTATGTTAAAATCTTATGTCGGTCTGCCGACAGGCAAAGAAACCGGAGAATTTCTTGCATTGGATTTCGGCGGCACAAATGTCCGCGTCATTCGCTATCGTCTTGAAGGCGAAGGTCACAGCAAAATTATTCGCCACGTCGCCGAACCGCTGATCGTTGCCGGCGAATATGATTATGTCGGCAAAGGTTCAACTGCTGAACAAATGTTTGACTTCTTGGCAAAACTTATTGACGATACTATTGAAGGCGATCATGAAACAAAATTTTATCTTGGACACACCTTTTCATTTCCTTCCAGCCAAGACGATCTCAACAATGCAAAATTGATTATCTGGACGAAAGAATTTGCAACTTCAGGAGTCGAAGGAGAAGTTGTCAACGATTTATTGACTGCTGCCTTGAAGCGTCGCGGAATTAACAACGTCGAACCTGTTGCTGTGATAAATGATACAGTTGCGGTTTTGCTCTCTGCCGCTTACAAAAATTCTGACATTTATGTCGGATCAATTTATGCGACAGGTCACAATACCTGCTATCTTGAACCGAGTATTCATGATCCGAAAGGCGTTGGCAATGGCGGAATGATTTTAAATCTTGAGTGCGGCAACTTCATGAAACTCACGCCGAACAGATTTGATACTGCCTTCGATTTAAAATCTGAAAAACCGGGCGAACAGCGTTTTGAAAAAATGGTTTCGGGAAGATATATGTGCGAACTTTTTGGAATGGCTATCGCCGAACTCCTGGACGAAGAAGGAAAACATTACGACGGATTGACTGCAGTCGATATGTCGATGATTATTTCCGACATTTCGGAAAATCTCGAAAAAGTTTCTGAAGTCATTGAAAGTAAAGTCGGTCACAAATTGGAAGTCGATGACTTGAAAAAAATTCGCGAACTTGCCTCCGCGATTGTAATTCGCTCCGCACGTCTTGTCACTGCCTCTTACGTTGGAATTATTTGGCAACGCGCAGGAGATGGCGAAATTGTTCCTCAGCACGTTGCAGTTGACGGATCAGTTTATGAAAAGATGCCGCTTGTTCAAGAAAACATTAAAGAAGCTCTCGGCGAACTTCTCGGCAAAGATGCAGAGAAAGTTGATACAATTCTTGACAACGGAGGGAGCGGACTTGGAGCGGCTATTGCAGCGGCGATGGCTGTCCAATAATTTATAAAAAAATGTATTCACAAGTTCTAAATTTTGTTTGAAAAAATTTTTGAAAAAAGTTTTTGAAGAAATTTTGAAAAAGTTTTTAGCGTCGGCGAGCTGAAAAAATTTTTTCTTGACAGTTAGATTGTCGGCGGTTATAATTGCCCTTGTCTCAAGGACATGGGGTTGTAGCTCAGTTGGTTAGAGTGCCTCGTTGACATCGAGGAGGTCACAGATTCGAGTTCTGTCAGCCCCACCATTTTTTTTATTTGCTCACTTAGCTCAGTTGGTAGAGCATCTCCGTCACATGGAGGAGGTCGGGGGTTCGAGTCTCTCAGTGAGCACCATAATTTTGAAAATTTTTTTTGTTAATCTAATGAAAAATAAATTCCCTGCAGTCGATTCTTGGGATCGGGCAGGGAATTTTTTGGAAGGAAGATTTTTTTTGAAAAATATTGTTGCAATAGTCGGACGACCAAATGTCGGAAAGTCCACGCTGTTCAATCAGATTGCCAAGAAAAAAATTTCCATTGTGGACGATATGCCCGGCGTGACGCGTGACAGAATTTACATGGACGCAAATTGGTTGAACAATGATTTTACTTTGATCGATACAGGCGGAATTGAATTTGAAACGGAAGATAAAATTCTGAACGGAATAAAAATTCAAGCTGAGATTGCCATTGAAGAAGCGGACGCGATAATTTTTTTGGTGGACGGCAGAACTGGAATTACTCCTGCGGATGAAGAAATTGCGGAAATTTTGCGTCGCACGACAAAGCCTGTGATTGTCGCCGCGAATAAAATTGACACACTTGAACTTGAAATGAATGTTTATGAATTTTACAGTTTAGGTTTTGAAAATGTTGTTGGCATTTCCGCGAGCAATGCTTTGAACTTGGGAGATTTGCTCGACGCAGTTGTTGAAAGTTTCCCGAAAGTTGTGGAGGAAGTTTCCGACGAAGACGAAATAAAAATTGCTGTCATCGGTCGCCCAAATGTTGGAAAATCTTCGCTGGTAAATAAATTGCTCGGCGAGGAGCGAGTAATTGTCAGCGACATTCCCGGCACGACGCGCGACGCAATCGACACACATTTTTTTTCGGACGGAACAAAATTTACTTTGATCGACACTGCAGGTATGCGCCGAAAATCAAAAATTGAGGACGCTGTGGAACGCTACAGCATTATCAGAAGTTTGCGAGCGATTGATCGCGCCGACGTTGTTTTGATGTTGATTGACGCTCCTGCAGGAATTACCGAGCAGGATAAAAAAATTGCGGGCTATGCTCACGACTCCGGAAAAGGTTGCGTTATCGTCGTCAACAAGTGGGATATTTTTCCCGACAAACATGACAGGTCTACAAACAGATTCACGGACGAACTCAGAAAAGAAATTGGTTTCCTGCAATATGCGCCTGTTCTCTACGCAAGTGCATTGACAGGGCAGAGAGTTAATCGCGTGACAGAACTTGTAAAATTTGTCGCAGAGCAGCAGTCGATGAGGATTCAAACTTCCGCGCTTAATGAACTTTTGCAGGACGCGATCGCAGTCAATCCTCCGCCGAGCAAAAAAGGCAAGCAGTTGAAAATTTTATTTATGACGCAAGCCGACATTTGTCCGCCGAGATTTATTTTGTTTGTGAACAATCCTGAACTGGTTCACTTTTCCTATTTAAGATTTATAGAAAATCGACTCCGCGAAAGTTACGGCTTCGAGGGTACGCCGCTGAAATTTGTAATCCGAAAACGAGCGGAAGAAGAATAAAAATTTTTTTTGGGGAAGTAAAAATTTTTTGGAAGTGAAATTTTTTTGGAAGTGAAATTTTTTTGGAAGTAAAAATTTTTTTGAAGTGAAATTTTTTTGAAGTGAAATTTTTTTGAAGTAAAATTTTTTCGGAAGTAAAATTTTTTGGAAGTAAAATTTTTTTTGAAGTAAAATTTTTTTGCGGGGTAGAAAAATGTTTGAAAGAAAAATTACAAAACAAATTCAGGTCGGCAAAATAAAAATTGGCGGCGGCGCACCTGTCAGCGTCCAATCCATGACGAACACCAAGACGACCGACACAAAATCTACTGTCGAACAAATTTTTAAACTTCAGGACGCAGGTTGCGATATTGTTCGTTTGGCTGTTCCGAATATGGCTGCGGCAAAAAATTTGTCTGAAATAATTTCTGCAGTCGAAGTTCCAATAATCGCCGACATACATTTCGATTACAAACTTGCGCTTGAGGCAATTTCTCAGGGCGTGGCAGCATTGAGATTGAACCCGGGAAATATTGGCGGTGCGGCTCATGTTCGCGAAGTCGTCGCGGCGGCGAAGGAAAAAAATATTCCGATCCGCATCGGTGTGAACGCAGGTTCTTTGAGCAGAAAACTTTTGCAGAAATATGGAGGAGCAACTGCAGAGGCTCTTGTCGAGTCCGCTCTGGAGCATATAAAAATTTTGGAGGAAGAAAATTTTTTCGACATAAAAATTTCACTCAAGGCGCACGACGTTCCTTTGACTTTGGCGGCTTACAGATTGATTTCCGAAAAAGTAAATTATCCTCTGCATTTAGGAATTACGGAGGCGGGAACTCAAAATACAGGCGTTATAAAATCCGCCGTTGGAATTGGTGCGCTTTTGGCAGAGGGAATTGGCGACACGATCAGAGTTTCTTTGACAGGCGATCCTGTCGTCGAAGTCAAAGTTGCGAATGAAATTTTGAAATCTCTCGGCTTGAAAGATTACGGCGCGACTTTAATTGCTTGTCCTACTTGTGGACGAACCGGAATTGATTTGCCGAAAATCGCCGCGCAGGTCGAGGAAAAACTTTCTGCCGTCAAAAAAAATATTACAGTCGCCGTCATGGGTTGCGTCGTCAATGGACCGGGCGAAGCGAGAACCGCAGACGTTGGAATTGCGGGAGCGAGCGGCGAAGGAATTATTTTTCGCAAAGGAGAAATTATTCGCAAAGTTCCCGAGTCCGAACTTGTCGCAGAACTTTTCAAGGAAATTGATTTAATTTTGAACTCGGCAGACTAAAAAATTTTGCAGAAAAATTTTGCAGAAAAAAAACTTTTGCAACTGAATAAAAAAATTATCTCGACACGAAATCCGCACCGAGATTTTTTTTATTTGTAAAAATTTATTTTCTACTTGTTAATTTTTCTTGCAACAAGATTATCGAAAATTTTTTTATTGCAACAAACTTAAAACTGCAGAAGAATTTTGATTTGCCTGAGCAAGCATTGACTGTGCCGTTTGCAAAAGAAGACCATTCTTTGTGTAAGTTATCATTTCTTTCGCCATATCGGAATCGCGAATTGTACTTTCTGATGACTGAATATTTTCGCTCATCGTTGCAATATTGCTGTAGGTATAGTCAAGTCGCTGAAGTGCTGCTCCCAAGTTGGTCGCCTCGTCCAGTGCATAATCAATCGCACCGTCCAGAACTCTTATAGCGACATTTGCATTTTGTTTTGTTTTTACGTCGATTTTGTCCAAAGTTTTATTTTCTGCAGCGGTGACAGTTGCCAGCCATTGCGCTTGCAAATCTGTTTGATAAGTTGATTCACTACTCAGTCCGAGTGCAATATATCTTTCTTTGTCACTTTCTTTGATAAACGTGCCGTCATAATCAATTAAATCGCCTGTACCGAGTGATTTTGTGTGCATATCCTCAATGCAGAATCCTGTAGCTTGATTAGCTTTTGTACCGCCGTGAATTTTCAAGGGATTCGATCTATAGAGCGGAATTTCCAGAAGATCAACTTCTGTACTTCCTGCGTCGCCATTTTTGCCACGACCAATTCCGGCATATTTATGGGTTTCATCAGTGTAAGCTGCTGATGCGTCCATTAAATCAATCGAAGTTTTTGTCACAGTAATTTTTCCCACCTTGCCGGTTGCACCTGAACCGATAACCGCGCCGTCAGATGACTTGTGCGAAATTGCTGATGCGTTTGTGATAGTTATATCTCCTGTAGTTGATCCGCCTTGTCCAGAACCGATACACGCACCGACATCGCTTTGACCTTTGACTGTAGAAGCTGAAACAAAAATATCTCCACACTTAGCTGCATCGCCCGCACCAATGACTGCACTAAGTTGGTTATGAACTTCGACAGTTGAATCCAAAATGTAAATGTCCCCGCAAACAGATCCACTGTAACCTGAGCCGATTCCTGTATCGACAAGTCCAACGTCACCATCAACTTTTCCTGCCGTGAGTGAAGAATTTACAATCCAAACATCTCCGCATGTAGAGTTTTTGTTTCCTGAGCCGATTATGGCGTTGAAATGTCCTTTAGCGTCGATTGTGGAATTTTCTATCGTAATTTTTCCGACCGAGCCACCACTTCCACCTGCGCCAATAACTGCTCCGTTGTGGGCATAAGCATCGCTTAAAGTCAAGTTGTAAAGATTTATGTAGCCTGTGGAATTTTCTCCTTGATTTGAACCGATAGCCGCTCCGTAACCGCTTGTAGTTTTCACCGTCAAGGAGTGAGTTCCGTCGCCTTGAACATTCAAACCGCCACCGACATTTATTGCCGCCATTGTCGAACTGCTTTCAGTCAAAGTATTTGTGCCTTTAACTGTCAAAACATTACCGCTGCCTTGAAACTTGAAAACATTGTTTGCATTGTTACTTATATTCAAACTATCAATCCAAATGTTTGCGTTACCGTCGGAAGATCCTGTGATACTCACGCCGGCAAGAGTCCCTTCGCCTGATTGAGTAAATTTTACATTTCGTACCCCCGCGGAAATGGTAACAGCTCCTGCGCCAGTTACCAGATCATAGACACCGTCGGCGGTAATGTTGTAAACATTGTTATTGATTATTGTCGGCGTGCCTGTTGGTTCGGAAACATTTTTTTTCTGCGAGGTGTAATTCGGTGCAGGAACTTCGGGAGTAGTGAAACCATCGATAATTTTTCTGCTCCAAGTGCCGTCCAACAAAGTTATTTTGTTATAATTTGTGGTAGTGGCGATGTCGTTAATGTTCTCAACTTTTTGAGTAAATTCTTTTTGAATAGTTGCGCGATCTCGATCTGTATTTGTGTCGTTCGCCGCATTGATTGCAAGTTCTTTCAAGTTTCTGAGTTCCTCGACAATATTACTGACTCCAGCCTCAGCAATTTTCAACAACGAACTGCCATTCTGAACATTTTGATTTCCTTGAGTCAAAGTTCGGATCTGTTCGCGCATTTTTTCTGAGATCGCATAAGCCGAAGCATCATCTTTGGCAGAATTTATTTTTTGTCCGCGCGAAACTCTTTCCAAACTTTGTTGCAGGAGTGAAGAATTTTGGTTCAACACATTTAAGGTTCTCACGGCTTCTAAATTATTTTTGACAACCATCGACATAAAAATTTCTCCTTCCTTGAATAAATTTCCTAAAATCCTCATTCAGATTATCAAAATATTTTTTTATTTTGTCAAGAAAAAAAATTGATTTTTTTTGATTGCAAATTGCAATAATATTACTCTGGCATCAATAAATCCCACGTCGTAAAAACTAAATCACGAGCATATACGGGAGCTTGAAAAGACTTAAAGATTTTTTTTGGTTATTTTTAATCACCGGAGTAATAATAAACCTTATGTGCCTGCTCAAATTTCAGCTTGACTTTTCATAGCTGGTCTTGAAATGTTAATTCACAACTACATTTTATCATTTGAGATTTTCATTGTGGAGCTTTTTTTATCTGTTCAACTTAATTTTACAATTCGGTGGCAAAAATTTTTGAGTTGAAGAAATTTTACTTTTGCAAATTGGCGTGATATAATTTGCGAGATTTATTTTTGTGGAGGTAGCTTCTAATTTTTTTGTGCAATTTTTTTAGGATAGATGCGGCAGACAGAACTGTCGGCAGTCGAGGGAAAAAGTTTTTTTGACTGTTAATAGTTCGACAAGTCGAGTTAAATTCAAACTTTGTCGGGAAAATTATAGGCAACAAAACGGCAATTCGGTTGGATGACTGTATGAGCAGTCGCGGTAAGTGACTTTAAAATTTCGGTCAGTTAAATCGTAGCCCAACTTAAAAATTGAGAGGAGAATTTTAAAAGCGTATGGCTAAAAAAATGAAAACAATGGACGGCAACGCAGCGGCGGCTTATATTTCTTATGCCTTTACTGATGTTGCGGCAATATATCCAATAACTCCGTCGTCACCAATGGCTGAAAGCGTTGACGAAATGGCGGCGCGAGGCACTAAAAATATTTTTGGTCAGAAAGTTAAATTGGTTGAATTGCAATCTGAAGGCGGCGCGGCAGGAACAGTTCACGGCAGTTTGCAAGCCGGAGCATTAACTACAACTTACACAGCGTCGCAAGGTTTTTTGCTGATGATTCCAAATTTGTACAAAATTGCCGGCGAACTTTTGCCCGGAGTTTTCCACGTTTCAGCAAGAGCACTCGCAACTTCAACTTTAAATATTTTTGGAGATCATCAAGACGTTATGGCGGCGCGTCAGACAGGTTGTGCAATGTTGGCAGAGTCCAGCGTGCAGGAAGTTATGGACTTGTCGGCAGTCGCTCACCTTGCCGCGATTAAAGGAAGAATACCTTTTATAAATTTCTTCGACGGCTTCAGAACGTCGCACGAAATTCAAAAAATCGAAACTATCGACTATTCGGACTTGGCAAAAATTGTCGACTACAAAGCTATTGACGACTTCCGCCGCAGTGCTTTAAATCCTGACCATCCTGTCATTCGCGGCACGGCAACTAATCCGGATGTCTATTTCCAGATTCGCGAAACTATCAACAACAACTATGACAAACTTCCCGACATTGTCGAGGAGTCGATGGCTGAAATTTCAAAAATTACAGGTCGCGAACATCACATTTTCGACTACTACGGCGCACCTGATGCTGACAGAATTATCATCGCTATCGGTTCAGGTTGTCAAACTGCTGAGGAGGCGGCGAAATATCTTAATGACAAAGGTGAAAAAGTCGGCGTTGTCAGTGTGCATTTGTTCAGACCTTTCAGCGTGAAACATTTCTTGAACGCGATTCCGAAAACTGTCAAGAAAATTGCTGTCCTCGACAGGACGAAGGAAAGCGGCGCGATTGGTGAACCTTTGTACCTGGAAGTTCGCGCGGCGTTTTATGATTCAGAAAATGCGCCTGTAATTGTCGGCGGTCGTTACGGTCTCGGCGGAAAAGATACAACGCCTGACCAAATGCTTGCAGTTTATCATGAACTTTCCAAAGACAAACCTATGAACGGTTTCACGATCGGAATCAATGACGACGTTACACACAAATCTTTGGAGGCTGACAGTCACGATGTAGATTTAACCCCGGAAGGAACTACTGCTTGTAAATTCTGGGGACTTGGCAGCGACGGAACAGTCGGAGCGAATAAATCTGCAATTAAAATCATCGGCGACAACACTGAACTTTATGCTCAGGCTTATTTTGCTTACGACTCCAAAAAGTCCGGCGGAATTACCATGAGTCATTTGCGTTTCGGTAAATCGCCAATCAATTCGCCTTACTTAATTACAAAACCTGACTTTGTTTCCTGTTCGCAAAAAAGTTATGTCCACAACTACAACTTGATTGCAGGAATGAAAAAAGGCGGAACTTTCCTCCTCAACACTGACTGGAGCGACGAAAAACTTGGCAAAAAACTTCCTGCCTATATGAAACGCTACATTGCCGAAAATGATATTAACGTTTACACAGTCAACGCAGTAAAAATTGCCGGCGAACTCGGTCTTGGCGGACGTTTCAATATGGTTATGCAGGCGGCGTTTTTTAAACTTGCAAATATTATTCCGCTCGATGAAGCTGTAAAATATCTTAAAGATGCTGTAGAAAAATCTTACGGCAAAAAAGGTCCGCAGATTGTCGAGATGAACTGCGGAGCGATTGACAAAGGTATCGAGGCTCTTCACAAAGTTGACATCAGCGGCTGGGACATTGACGCCAAAGGCGAAAAAGAAAGTTCATCGGCTCAAGATGTTCCGAAATTTATCAGCGAAATCCAGGAAGTTATGAACAGGCAGGAAGGCGAAATTTTACCTGTCAGCAAACTTCAAAGATTTGTCGACGGAACTTTTCCTCTCGGCGGTTCGGCTTACGAAAAACGCGGCACTGCTATCAAAGTTCCTTGCTGGGATAAAGATAAATGTATCGGTTGTAACCAGTGCAGTTTTGTTTGTCCGCACGCGGCTATCAGACCAATTTTAACCACGCCTGAGGAACTTCAAAACGCCCCTGAAGGTATGCCGTCAATTCCTTCAAAAATTTCTCGCGGCGCATATAATTTGACAATCGCTGTTTCAACTTTGGACTGCTTGGGTTGCGGAAACTGCGCTCAAGTTTGTCCGAAACAGGCTTTGACAATGACTTCGCTCAACGACGAACAAAAATCTAAGCAGAAATATTTTGACTACGGCGTTGATGTGAAAAAAGTTTCCCCGAAAACTAATCCGACCAAAAAAACTACAGTCATCGGCAGTCAGTTTGAAAAGCCACTGTTTGAGTTCAGCGGTGCTTGTGCAGGTTGCGGAGAAACTCCATACATGAAACTTTTAACGCAACTTTTCGGCGACAGAATGATGGTTGCAAATGCTACAGGTTGTTCCTCAATCTGGGGTGCGTCTGCACCGGCTATGCCTTACACAAAAAATCACAAAGGACATGGACCGGCTTGGGGCAATTCGCTTTTTGAGGATAATGCCGAGTATGGTTTAGGAATGTTCTTGGGCGTTCGCGCAATTCGTGGCGCACTTGTCAACTTTGCAACTCAAGCTATCGAGGAAGGCAAAGGAAGTCACGAACTTCGCGCAGCGTTGGCTGACTGGAAAGAAAATAGAAAAGTTAGCGAAAATACTCGCGAACGTGCAGACAAATTGACTGCGATTCTTGAAAAAGAAAAAGGCGACGACGAACTTCTCAACAAAATTTATGATAATCGCGACTACTTTGTAAAGCGTTCGCAGTGGATTGTCGGCGGCGACGGCTGGGCTTATGACATTGGTTACGGCGGACTGGATCACGTCCTCGCCAGCGGAGAAAATATCAATGTCTTTGTCTTTGACACAGAAGTTTATTCCAACACCGGCGGACAGGCTAGCAAGGCAACTCCTGCATCGGCTATCGCACAATTTGCCGCGACAGGTAAAAAGACCAAGAAAAAAGATCTCGGAAAAATGGCGATGAGTTATGGTTATGTTTACGTCGCGCAGGTTTCAATGGGTGCAGATCAAAATCAACTTTTGAAGGCGATAACTGAGGCTGAGGCTTATAACGGTCCTTCGCTCATCGTTGCTTACGCTCCTTGCATCAATCACGGAATCAGAAAAGGCATGGGCAACAGTCAGCTTGAAGGTAAATTGGCTGTCGAGTGCGGTTACTGGGCGAACTGGAGATATAATCCTCAACTTATCAGCAGCGGAAAAAATCCTTTCACGCTCGATTCCAAAGAACCTGACTTCAGCAAATTCCAAGAATTTTTGTTGGGCGAAGTGAGATATTCTTCGCTCCAGAGAAATTTCCCCGACCAAGCGGAAGAACTTTTTGCAAAGACGCAGAAAGATGCAGAAGAAAGATTGAACGGTTACAAAATTCTTGCGGGCAAAGCGTAAAAAATTTTTTGATTGAATAAGTTCGCAAAAAAAAACTCCTGTGGAAAAATTAGCTGCAGGAGTTTTTTGTCACTGTTGGCGACTGAAGTCAGAAAGTAAAAAATAGAACTGCAGATATGCGGTTTGAAAAATTTTTTGCAGGAAAATTGCGCTGTTGGAAGAATCAGCAAACAGAAAATAAAAATCGGCGAGTGTTTTTTTATCTGTATTTAAAGTAAAATAAATTTGAAAATGAATGGAGGAAATTTTTTTATGCGAAAGATTTTTTTGATAACATTTTTGCTTGCAACTTTTTTTTGTGTGACAACTTTTGCGGCGGAGGAAAATTCTGCTGAAAAAAATTCTGTTGAGGAAAGTTCAGCGGCAACGACTGAAAAAAATTCTGTTGAAGAAAATTTGGTGGCGACTGAAGAAAATTCTGTAGGTTTTGACTACACCAGCAAAACTTTTGGTTTTAAAATAATGTGTCCTGCCGAGCCGAAAGTTGTAGTCAATCCTTTTCCCGATCCAAAAAAGCGCGGAGAACTTCTGGTCTTTGCCAACGACGGAGCGACGATTCTTTACGGCTATCAAATTCAGTTCGAGGCTTTCGACACAAATACCGCTCCCGACTTTAACAAAGCCAAGAAAAAAACTTTGGACGCTTACCTTGAAAAATTGAAAATCAACAACGCCTATGAAGATGCGATTGTCGACGATGTTTCTGAAGGAAATAAAGGCGTATTTGCCGTGACCGCGAGAGAAATTGAAGTTAAAAATTCTGCCGGAGAGGTTGAAGGAGTTGCGGTTGCCCAAACTCAGAATGAAGTAGTTTTTTTCCGGACGAAAAGTGGCAGATGCATTTCTATTCAACTCATCACGACAAATTTAAATGATGAGGTTGTTTTAAATTTCAGAAAATCTGTAGCGACTTACAAAGATGCGACTGACTTGTTGATCGATGACAATGATAAAAAATCTAAGTCCAAGAAGTCGAAAAAATAAATTTTGTGGAGGAAAAATTATGAACTGGAAAAAAATTTTTTGCGCGGGAATGACTGCGGCAGTAATTTTTTCTGCGCCGCTCATAGCTCAAGCTGCAAATTCCGCGACCGAAAAACTTATTCAGATTGAACAGGACACTTACGGCTCGGAACAAATCGGCGCGATTTTGAGTCGAATTGCAAAAGTCGAAAAAGATTACAGCGGAAAAAATATGCAGGGAAACATGAACGCCAGAATTGATGCGGTCTATGATGCTCTTTATACAAATGCCGGCAAATCCGGGATATTTTTAAAACTCAACGCTTTGGAATGGAATTTTAATCGAGAAGTTTCGAGCGGAGGACTTGAAAAAAGAATTTCCTCACTCGAGAATGAAATTTTGGGTAAACCGACTGCAGGAAGTTTTTCGGAAAGGATTCGCGCACTTTCAAAAGCATCTTTCGGAGGAGAAAATATTCCTCTGACGCGAGTGCAAATTCCCGCAAATACTTTGGTAAAAGTTTCTTTGGTCGATTCGATCACTTCGCAAACTTTGCAAGTTGGCGACGAAGTGACCGTCAAAGTCGCCGAAGATGTAATAATCAACGGCAAATTGGTCTTGGCTAAAGGTTTGCTCGGCTCGGGAAAAGTTTCTTCCGTCCGCAAGGCAAAAGGTTGGACCGGCAGAAATGGAAAAGTTGAAATTGATTTTAACGAAATTCGGACTCTCGAGGGCAGATCGATTGAAATTTTTGTCGGAGACGAAGCAAAGCAAGAAATGATTGACAAGCAGATGATCGCGGGCGCAAGTTTGGTTGCGATGAATTTGAATGACGAATGGAATAAAGTTTTGGTTCGCGGAAAAAATATTGACATTAAACCCGGCGCGGAACTTTATGTTCAGGTAAAAAATTCTTCCGGAGTTTACGGATTGTCGACAAGCAACGGAGCATTAAAAATTTCTTCAACCTTGACCGTTGAGGAGGATACTCCAAAAACTACTTACAAAAAAAATACTCGAAAAAAAAATATTACTATAGATGACGATGATTTTTACTTGGATGATGAAGAATGAAAAATTTTAATCAAACAAAAAAATTTTTACTGACGACAGCTTTGTTTTCCTCTGTCTTGCCGTTTCAATTTTGTGACAAGGCGGAGGCGGTTTATCGATCTTATTCGAACACAGGGACGGCAATTTTTGACTACATTGAAAATCGTCGTCGCGCAGATCGCAGAAATGTTTTGACTGCCGAGCAAAGAAAATTGCTTTCGGACATTGCGGAAGCTAAGGAAAGACTTCCAAAACCAATTCAAAAAGATGAACCTGTTCCTGCAGCTTTTGAAGGCGACGACATGATTTATAACGCCGTGACAGGAGAATTTATCGCAACAGGCAAGGTCGATATAATTCAACTTGAAGGATACAGATTTCAGAGCGAACAAGCGACAGGAAATGTTTTAAAGCAAGAAGTTCAAGTTGAAGGAAAGGCGCATGTTCTGCAACTTATTCCCGGTGCTCCGCGAATAACTTTGGACGGCTACAACGCAGTTTACAATTACGGCACAAAGACAGGCACAATGGATGCGGCAAAGGGCAGAGCAGGAGAATATTTTGTCAGCGGAAAGCGTTTTGAATTTTATCCTGACCACGTTGTAATTCACGACGGCAGAGAAACAAAATGCAACGCAAAACTTCCGGACTACAGCGTTAGCGCGGAGAGAATAGAAATTTATCCTGAACAAATTATGCGAATGTATAACGCAAAGTTGTGGATCAAAAATAAAGTCGTCGGAACTCGCGGTTACATGGAAAAGCGAATTGACGAAGAAAACGATAATTATTTCCCGAGCATCGGATATGATAAAGATGACGGAGTTTATGTTGAGGACAATTTTGAATTTCCTCTTTCCGAACATGTGAAAAGTTATATCAATCCACACATAGATACAAAAAATGGTGTCCGCTCAAACGCAGAAATTCATTACAGCAACAGAAATTTTTCAATTCGCGGACTTTATGGTTATTATCGCGACAGCAATTCAAATTGGATTCAAAAAGAGCCTTCACTGGATTTTTATTACAGAAAACATTTGCCGACTCTGCCTTTAACTTACAGAATGGAATATGACATCGGTCATTGGAAAAAACAGACAGCTACAAGTCGTCATCAAGAAATTGTTTTTGGTTTGTCTCACGATCCAATCATATTGCCAAGTCATTATGTACTTGCTCTTTACACCAGTTATCAAATTACAAAAGATCATGTCAGTGCATCAAATTCAAAACGTAAGGTGGACGGAGTGAGTTATCTCATCAGAATTTCAAAATCTTTTGATCAAAGGTTCGCGATGTATACCGCATACTTGTACAACAAATTTAATTCTAAAAATTCACTGTTCGATTATGACCTGGATAGTTATTCGCACAAATTTGAGACAGGAATAAGTTACAAGTTGACAGACAAAGACAGAATTGTTTGCGGCTGGAAATTCGATACTGAAACCGGCAAGTTAGCAGATGCCGATTACTATTGGTACAGAGATTTGCATTGTTCAACGGCAATTTTGCGTTGGCGTGACAAAAGAAAAAAATTGGAAGTGCGTTGGCAATTCACGCCTTGGTAAAAAAAAGTTTTGGGGAGGAAAAAAATGTTTCGGTTTGCACACAATAATTTAAATGTTTTCAATTTGGAACGCAGTTTAGAGTTTTACAAAAATGCTCTTGACTTGCAGGAAGTCGGAAGAATGGATAACGGAGATTTTATTTTGGTTTACTTGGGAGATTCTTTCAAAAGTCAACATAAACTTGAACTTACTTGGTTGGCAGAAAAGAAAACGCCTTATGAACTTGGTGACAATGAATCACATATCGCCTTCACGACGGAAAATTTTGATGCGGCGCACGAACGACATCAGAAAATGAATTGCATCTGCTACGAAAATCAGGAGATGGGAATTTATTTCATCGAGGATCCTGACGGATATTGGATTGAGATTATGCCGGAGTAAATTTTTTTCCTGCAAAAATTTTTTTTTACGGAGCAGTTCTCAGCACAGAAAAAATTTTTAAAAAAATTGTCGCCAATTTTTTTAGTTGGAATGTGCCGAAATTTTTTTGTAAGTACAGTTTCGATTTGTGTCTGCAGATCAATTTCAAAATAATTTACACAAAAAATTTTATGTTTCCGCAGTGAACTTTGTCTGAAGAAAAATTGCTGTAAATAATTTTACCTTTTTGGATCACAATTTGTACTTTCAAAGTGTGATGTTTCTTTTTGTTTGAACAATTTTTTCTATCGTAAATGATTCTTGCGGAGAAAAAATTGTTATAAAAATTGTGCATAAGGGGGAGTGATTTGGTGTCGAATGTTGTCACAATATCCGGGGTAAAAAAACTTTACAAGATGGGTAGTGAAATTGTCGCCGCACTGAACGGAGTAGATTTGAAAATTGATTCCGGAGAATTTGTCGCGCTCATGGGACCCAGCGGCTCGGGAAAATCCACGCTGATGAATATTTTGGGATGCCTCGACAGACCGACTGAAGGAAGTTATAAACTTTTGGGAAAAGAAGTCAGCGGACTTTCGGACGACGAACTTGCAAAAATTCGTAACACTACTATCGGCTTTGTTTTTCAAAATTTTAATCTCCTGCCAAAACTTTCCAGTCTTGAAAATGTCGCGCTCCCTGCAGTCTATGCCGGTTTAAATTCCGAAAAAAGATTGTCTCTCGCAAGGGACGCACTGAAAAAAGTTTCGTTGGAGGACAGAGCGGAACATTTGCCGAGCGAACTTTCCGGAGGACAGCGGCAGAGAGTAGCAATAGCCAGAGCGATAGCTATGAAACCTTCGATCATTATGGCAGACGAACCGACAGGAAATTTAGATACAAAATCTACAGGCGAAATCATGGAAATTTTTCGCGACTTGCATAAAAGCGGCTCAACAATAATTTTGGTCACTCATGAACCTGATATTGCTCAAGCCGCCGACAGACAAATTTTAGTCAAGGACGGAAAAATTACAAAAGACATCGTGACCGCTCAGACTGATGAAAAAATTGACATAGTTTGATAAAATTTTTATAATTGCACATTCCACTTTACAAAAAAACAGAAAGGTTGCTGGGAAATGAAAAGAGAACTTATTCATTTGGAAAATATTGTTAAAACTTTTGGAAGTTTGACTGTCTTGGATGAAATTGATCTTACAATTCATGAAAATGAATTTGTAACTTTGCTCGGTCCTTCGGGTTGCGGAAAAACTACTTTGCTCAGAATTATCGGAGGCTTTGAACAGCCCGACTCGGGAAAAATTATTTTCGACGGCAAAGATATTACTCAAAGTCCACCGAACAAAAGACCAATTAACACTGTCTTTCAAAAATATTCTCTTTTCTCTCACATGAATGTTGAGGAAAATATTTCTTTCGGTCCAAAAATCGCGGGCAAGTCCGACGACTACATCAAAGAAAAAATTAAATATGCTTTGAAACTTGTGAACTTGGACGGTTATGAAACTCACGACGTTACAAAACTTTCGGGCGGTCAGCAACAGCGAATTGCAATCGCCAGAGCCATTGTCAATGAGCCGAAAGTTTTATTGCTTGACGAACCTTTAAGCGCGCTCGATTTAAAACTTCGTCGCGCCATGAGAAACGAACTTGTCAGAATCAATCGCGAAACAGGAATAACTTTTATTTTTGTCACTCACGATCAAGAAGAAGCTCTTTCCATGTCTGATACAGTCGTCGTCATGAATCAAGGATATATTCAGCAGGTAGGCACGCCTGAAAATGTTTACAATGAACCTGAAAACGCTTTTGTCGCTGACTTCATCGGTGACAGTAATATTATTGACGGAGTTATGGTTCGCGATAAACTTGTCAGAATTTTTGGAAGAGATTATCCTTGCGTCGATGTCGGTTTTCCTGAAGAATGTCCTGTTGATGTTCAAATTCGTCCTGAAGATATTACGCTTGATGCGCCGCAGGAAAATGCCTTGAATGGAGTTGTAACTCGCGTCGGGTTCTGGGGAATGTCCTACGACATAATTGTTTCGGCGGGAGGATTTGATTGGCTTGTTCAATCTATTCACGGTCGAAAAGTCGGCGAAGAAGTAAGTTTGCATTTAGATCCTTACAACATTCAAATTATGAGCAAACCTCAGTCAGAGGACGAAGCAGTTGCCGCAGAAATTTAAAAAATTTTTTCTGTGTGATTGGAAAAAATTTTTCACGGCTTGTTTGAATAAAGGTTTTGTTGTAAAATATCGCCGTTAATTTTTTTAGAAAGAAGGTTTTATTTTAAATGGAAGCTACTGCTTGGTCAGTCCTGCCGCCGATAATTACAATCGCGCTTGCGCTTATCACGAAGGAAGTTTATTTTTCGCTGATAATTGGAATTTTTTCAGGCGCACTGCTTTTTACCGGTGGAAATTTTTTTGAATCTATCATGACTTTTTTTGAAATTATGGCGAACAAAGTCGGCGGCAACGTTAATATTTTGGCGTTCTTGGTTATCTTGGGAATTTTGGTCGCTGCGATAACTCGGTCGGGCGCAACTCGCGCTTATGGAGAATGGGCGCGTCGCGTGATTTCGGGAAAAAAATCTGCGCTCGGTCTTACGGCATTTTTAGGAATTTTAATTTTTATCGACGACTATTTTAACTGTCTGACTGTCGGAACTGTTATGCGCCCGGTCACTGACAAATTTAAAATCGCGCGGGCGAAATTGGCTTACGTTATCGATTCGACTGCTGCGCCAATTTGTATTATCGCTCCAGTTTCAAGTTGGGCGGCGGCTGTCGGCTCGTCCCTGCCTGAAGGAAGTTTCATCGACGGTTTTGCGCTTTTCTTGCAGACAATTCCTTTCAATCTTTACGCAATTTTAACAATGGTTTTTATGGCTTTTATAATTGTCAGCGGTCGTGATTTTGCCACGATGAGAAAAGTTGTTGACGACAATGTTAAAGATTTCAAAATTCCTGAGGAATACAAAGACACTGTCGAGGCAGAAAAAAATGTCGGCGGAAATGGAAAAATTATTGACTTGGTTTTGCCGCTGGTCGTTTTGATTTCTGTCTGCATTTATGGAATGTTGTACACCGGAGGAATTCACGAAGGAAAATCAATCGCTGACGCTTTTGCAGATTGCGACGCATCACAGGCTTTAGTTTTCGGTTCGTTCATCGCGCTGATTTTTATTTCGCTCCTCTACCTGCCGAGAAAAGTTATAAACTTTTCCGAGTACTGCGAATGTTACTCTCAAGGTTTCAAAGCTATGGTTCCTGCAATTTTTATTTTGTGCTTGGCTTGGACTCTTTCGGGAGTTTGCTCCGACAGCTATTTAAATCTTGGCGGTTATGTCGGTGAAATTGTTCAGGAAAATAATAATGTTGCCGTTTTCCTGCCTGTAATATTTTTTATCGTGGCAATTTGTTTGGCTTTTGCAACGGGAACAAGCTGGGGAACTTTTGGAATTTTGATTCCGATTTCAATTTCAATTCTTGCGAACTTGCCTGAGGCAGAGGCGGCTCAACTTTTAGTTCTCTGTGTCGCGGCAATTTTGTCCGGCTCGGTCGGCGGCGATCATGCTTCGCCAATTTCCGATACAACAATTTTGGCATCGGCGGGGGCGCAGTGTAATCACCTCGAACACGTTGAAACTCAAGTTCCTTACGTTGTAACAGTTTCAGCTTGCTGTATTGTCGGATTTTTGGTTGACGGCATAACTCAAAACGGCTGGGCAGGTTTGGCAGTCAGTTTGCTTTGTCTTGGCGGCGTGATGATGTTTTTGAAAATGAAAGTTGCTCCGCCAATTGAAAGTTGACAAAATAATTTTTCTGTAACCCAAGAAAGGAAGGATTTTTATGGAAATTATTAAAAAAGTTGACGGCGGCGAAAAAAATTTGACAATCGAACTTGTCGGCAGATTGGATGCGGTGACGGCTCCGCAACTTGAAAAGGAACTTGGAACTTCTCTGGACGGTGTGGACAATTTAATTTTCGATTTCGCGAAATTGGAATATATTGCGTCGGCAGGTTTGCGAGTTTTGCTCGTCGCACAGAAAAGAATGAACAAGCAAGGCAAAATGTCTATAAAAAATGTTTCTGAAGAAGTCAAAGAAGTTTTGGATATGACAGGCTTTATTAACTTCTTGCAGATTGAGGAATAATTTATGCAGGAATTAGTTGTCGAAGCGCGACTGGAAAATCTCGACAAGGTGAATGATTTTGTGAATCGCGCAATTTCTGAATTTGATTGCTCAAAAAAATCTGTGATGCAACTCGGCGTGATCGTGGAGGAAATTTTTGTAAATATTGCAAGTTATTCCTATCCTGAATATGTCGGTGAAGTTACAGTGCGAACCGAAATTCAAAAAGATCCTCTCGCGGTAACTTTGCTTTTTATCGACAGCGGAGTTAAATATAATCCTCTCGAAAAAGAAGATCCGAATCTTGAACTTTCGGTTGATGAAAGGCAGATTGGCGGACTTGGAATTTATCTTGTCAAAAATATGGTTGAAAAAATTTCCTACGACTACATCGACGAAAAAAATATTTTGACGCTCACAAAAAATTTGTCTTGATCACTTTGACTAAAAAAAATTTGCCTTTCCAAAAATTGGAAGGGCTTTTTAGTTGAGAAATTTTAATCTGTGTTCAACAGAAATTTTCAAAACCGGGGCATTTGGATAAAATCTAAGAAGCTGTATTCCCAAGTTCTAAATTAAGTGAAAGGATAATGAAAACTTGCGCCGAATATAATTTTTGAAAATTGTAGAAAGTCGACAAAAATTTTTTCATTACGCTAAAAATAAAAAAGGTGTGAGAACTTGTGCAAATTATTCGTGAAGGATATTATTTCGCCGGCGTGGCGTTTATAATCGCTCTTTTTCTCGGAGTGACGATAAATCCGTACGCAGCAATTTTACCTGCCGTGATTGGTTGTTATTGCATTTATTTTTTTCGCAGTCCTGAAAGAAAAATTCCTGCCGATGAGTCGCTGATAGTTTCTCCGGCAGATGGAACTGTCCAAGATATTGTTGACTTGGACGACGATGAATTTGTTAAGTCTCCCTGCAAAAAAATTATAATCTTCTTGTCGGTTTTCGATGTCCATGTCAATCGCAGTCCAATAGCCGGAGAAATTAAATTGCAAAAATATATTTGCGGCAGATTTCGTCCCGCGTACAAAGATACAGTCGGTTTTGAAAATGAGCGACATTTAATCGGAATTGAAAATGAAAAATTGCGCGTGACGGTCACACAGATTGCAGGAATTTTGGCGCGGAGAATTGTCAGCTGGGTTACGCTCGATGATAAACTTGAGAAGGGCGAACTTTATGGCTTGATTCGATTCGGTTCCTGTACTGAAATTGTTGTGCCGAAAAATGTTGAAGTTTTTGTTCAGAAAGGTCAGAAAGTTCGTGGCGGAGAAACTGTTATCGGCAAGATTAAATTTTAAAATTAAAAAAGACTCTGTCGAAAATGTCCGAGTCTTTTTTTGTGACAGAAAATTTTTTTCGCGCTCCACAATTTTATTTTGAAAGAAAGTTTCCAAGAAAAAATTTTACATCATTTCAAAATTCAGACAGGAACAACTTTCAAATTTTTTGTGTAGAATCTGTACGCAATTATCAAAAAAATCATTGTGAAAAACCAACTCAGTCCGTAAACCGCCATCAAAGTTTCATAAGTAGGATTATTTGCAAAGACAGTGAACACCCAAGTTATTCTGATTCCGCAGACAAAAATCAAAGTTATTATCGCGGGCGCGAGAGAAATTCCATAACCGCGCAGAGCACCGGAAACTATTTCCATGACGACCGAAATTATTTCAGGCGCGATTATGTACCAAATTCTTATAACGCCCAGCCGAACAACTTCCGGATCGGAATTAAAAAATGTTACAAGCGGCTCGGCGAAGAAAAGTATAAACGCAGACAAAATTATCATCAGCAAGGAATTTAATCCCAGTGCAATTTTTGTAGCTTCCTTGCAGCGCGGCAAATTTCCTGCGCCGTAATTTTGACTAACAAAAGTTGTTGCCGCCTGTCCAAATCCGCTTGTCAGACAGAAAACATTTATTTCAATCGTGAACGCCGCCGCACTCGCCGCCATAGCATCAGGCCCGAGTGAGTTTATCGCGGCTTGAATCAGCAAATTTGAAAGCGAAAAGACCATTCCCTGAATCCCGGCAGGAAGTCCGATGCGAATAATTTCTTTCAAACAATTTTTGTCGAGTTCCGATTCTTCAAAATCCAACCGAATAAGTTGAGCGGATTGTCGCAAGGCGCGAAATAAAATAAATGCGCTGACTGCATTTGCGATGACCGTCGCCCAAGCCACGCCCACAACTCCAAGATCAAATTGCAGAACGAAAAGCAAATTCAAACCGATATTCAAAAAACTTGCGACAGTCAAGGCGACTAATGGAGTTTGTGTGTCGCCGTGACTTCTAAAAATTGCCGCCTCAAAATTGTAAATTCCCATGACAGGCATACCGATTGCATAAATTCTGAAATAAGTTTCCGCCATCGGCGCGACTGATTCCGGCACTTCCAAAAGTTCAAAAATTGGCGTGACCAAAATTTGAGCAATTCCGCAAAGTCCAATCCCGACGACCAAAGCCATCATGAAGGCAGAATAAACTGCGTTATGAATTTGTTCAAATTTTCTTGCTCCAATATTTTGGGCAATGATCACATTCGCTCCAAGACTCAAACCCATGAACAAATTTACAAGCAAACCGATCAGCGCGGTGTTATTTCCAACTGCCGCCATAGCATTTTTTCCGACAAATTGTCCCAAAACTGCAACGTCGGCTGCATTTAAAAGTTGTTGCATTACTCCTGTCAAAGCAAGCGGCAGAGCGAAAATTAAAATTTTATCCCACAGCGAGCCGTTCAACATATCCAATTCTTTGCGATTTTTAAATTTGAACATTAAAATTTTCTCCCTCAAAACTTTGCCCCATGTACAAAAAATTTTTTCTGTCTTTCTTCTGCCAACGCCGAAATTCTCCTGCAAAAAAAATTATCTGCTGCCATACGACTGCAATTCAGAAAAAATTTTCAACGCCAAGATTTTGAATTTGCCTGAAAATTATTTTCTTGATAAAATTCCACAAGAAATTTTAGGAGCTGTGGATTTGATAATTAGGAATTAGAAGTGAGGAATGAGGAATTTTTTTTCAAACTCTAATTCCTAACTCCTAATTTTTTGTTGCCCTGTCTGCTGAAGTTGTTGCCTGAAAAAATTTTTTTGCCGATAACTTTTTATTTCTGACCTGAGGAAGTGAAAAATTTTTATGAAAATTTCTGTCTTGCAATTTAAATCTGCGCTCGGAGAAATAGAAAAAAATTTTGCGACTGCCGAGAAATTGATCACCGCCGCAAAAAATTCTGATGTGATAATTTTGCCTGAACTTTGGACAACGGGTTACTATCCCACGCCTGTGAAAAATTTTGCCGACAAAAATTGTGTGCGGACGACGTCGTTCTTGTAGCTGTATTCAAGGATAGGACAGAGGAGCTGCTTGC
>CALEPR010000035.1 GCA_937910665.1 uncultured Selenomonadales bacterium | reverse complement strand
ACTGCCAATAAAAAATGCGGCGTTAATGGTGTGAATATCGCTTAAAAACTTTTGATTTTCAGCATTCTGCCAACCTTTACCGTACGGAGCTTTGCCGTCATCGCGGACAGGGATAAAGCGTTTCAAGCTACTAATTTCACTCGGCAGGTTATTTTGCAACTTCGTAAATTTTGTGCTATCATCTGAACTGAAATTATTTTTGTTTTGGTCGGCGGAGGGATTATCTGTCGCTTTTTTTGTGTCTGCAGTTTGATACTGAAACCCCATCGGATTTTTCTTTGTTTCCCCAGTTTGAGAATCAGCGAAATTTTCAATTTTACCCATTACAGGTTGGTCAATGGTGTCATCAATTGAAGGTGTGACATTCTTAATAAACCCCGTGACAGTTTTATTTAATGTCGCAGGATTTTCAACTTCAATTTTTGCACCCGTGCAATTTTTCAATTCTTGCACCTTTGAATTTTTGCACCCCTTTTGAAGTTCGATATTCAAGTTTTTGCACCCCTGAACTTTAGCAGTGAAATTTTTTGCACCTGTCAAAAGTTTTTGCACTTCTAAAAGTTGCACCCCTGAATAAAATTTTGCACCCTTCGCGCCTTTACCTTCAGGAATAAGTTTCCCAGTTTTACGCCAATACTTCAACGTGCGGATAGAAACTTTCAAAAAGTCCGCTGTCTGCTTAGTTGTCAACATTGTTGCTGTTGTAATTGTGGTTGTCATCATTTTTAATTCCTCCAATCAAATGACTTCAAATTTTGTGCAATTTTTTCGGAAATTTTTGCAAGTGCAATTTTTTCTTACTATTAAGCAGGAATTTTTACTCTTACCGCCGAATTTATTTTTTATAATAAAAATAGCTTACACGGTGGTTAGCAACATAACTGCTCGTGTTGTGTCTATATAAGGCACTGTTATTCATATATCAAAACATACTGATACCTTAAACGGTTCAGTGGAAAAAACATTTCAGCGGGGTTGGCAATTTGCGGAAATGTTTTTTTTTGCACTTCTAAATTTCGCTTTTGGCGTTAAATTTCCTGCTTTACTGCGTCATAAAAAAAATTGTCCACACCTAAAACATCGCGAACTATCAGCGGCTATAAAAAAGCTCCGCTGAAAGGGCAGAGTTTAGAAAGCAATATCACAGTCTAAAATGTCACGGCAGATAAGCGTAGCACAAAGACACACCATTACATTACAATTTTTCATTTGCTGAAAGTACAAGGTACGGACATAATCAACTGAAAATTTGTTGCCGCGCAGATTAAAAAGGCACATCGCAAATATCGACAATTTTTCTTTTTCTCTCGGCGTTATAAAAAATCCAACTTCAACGCCAATTTTTTTTGCGTAAAAATCAGTGACTTTGTCGGCGAGTTTTTTGCGCTGATAATCTGTTATTTTCAAGTAAATCACGCTCCCGAAATTTTTATTACAAAAGGTTTTTTGGTCTTTTCGTATGCGTCCCTGTCAAATTTGAAGTCATAGCGTTCACCATTCAAGATTAAGGCGCAGGGAACGTCGATAACTTCGCGCAGGTTGTCAACATCTGCTTTTAAAAGTGTGTCCACAGATACAGAAAATATTTCGCTCAACTTCAAAATCTTGTCAAGACTCGGTGTCCTGTATCCTTTTTCATAGTAGTACAACGCTGTTGTTGTAATGCCTAACTTGTCGGCAAGTTCGCGCGTACTAATTTTGTTTTTGGTACGCAGCTTGACAATGTTACTACCAAAACGCAAATTGACTTCACTAATTTCAGTCTTTACTGCCATTGTGATTCTCCTTTCCTTAAAGTCCAAAGGCGGCGGCGTTAAGTTCCTCCGCTTGATTGTTTAATCTGTCTAAATCGTGAAGGTAAACTTGCGTAACCGTGATTGAAGTATGACGCAACACTTGTTGCACTTCGCGCAATGTTGCTCCTTTATTGAGGGCTGTTGTTGCGGCAGTATGTCGTAAGCTATGCGCAGTTAACCTTTTGCTGTCATAACCTGCCGCCTTCATCGCAGTCTTGACAATGCGACTGATTGAAGTTGTAGTTAATCTGCCACCATTATTTCTGTGGCTCACACTGCCAAATAAATTTTTGCTATCATCTGCGCGACTTTGCAAATAATCTTGAATCAAATTGTAAACTCCGCTTGCGATTTTAACCATTGCGTCTTTTTCATTGTGTCCCTTGCCTTGCACAAGCAAAAAATATTTACCGCCTTGCTCGATAATGTCGGTAACATCTGCGCGGCTAACCTCGATAGTGCGAAGTCCTGCTGTTACCATTAACGCAAACATTGCTTTATCACGCTTGCCTTGCAATGTCTCTGTGTTGAAGGTTGCAAGGATTTTTTTTGTTGCGTCGGGATTGAGTGCGTCTTTTTTGTGTCCTGCGCGAATTTTTAAACCTTTTATTCGCTCCGCAGGATTGACTTTGATATAACCCTCGACTTGCAAAAAGCTGAAAAACAATTTCGCCGCCGTCAAATACAAATTCGCTGTTGCCGCAGAATACTTTTCTTTCAAATATTCGCGATATTGAATCATAAAATCGCGGCTCGGTGTTGTGATTCCCTGCGCCGCGCAGTATTCCATAAAGCGGCGAATACCTTTTTTGTAACTCTTGACGCTTGACTTGCTAACTTGTGCGTATGCTATCCAACGCTCTACAAGATTGAAGTAGTTCGAAACTTCAACTGCTTGTGTTGCCTTAACTGTTAATGCTGTTGTCATTTTTATCACTCCAATCTTAATTTTTTACTTTTTAACACTTCGTTAAAAATAAGTCAAGCGTTTTGTTTTGATATTTTTAATATTTTGTTATGTAATTACTATTACCCCAAATAAAATTTTCAGCAACAAAAAAAGTTCAAACTTTCGCTTGAACTTCGCACAGAAATTTTTTCGACGCTCAAAATTTTTTGTCGGCAAGTCTTTTATTCGCCGCCGCGCTGAAAAATAAGCAACGCCGCTTTTGTTTGATTTAATTCTACATCAAAGTCTGTATCATCGCTAAATGGTAACGTCGGCAAGGCGTTTGCTGATACACTAAATTTTATGTCGCTCAATTCATAATCATACTTCGCCATTTGCCGAATTTTTTCAGCAACTTTAACTTCAAATTTTATGTTGCTGTTATCGCTTACACAAAAAATTTCTGTCTTATCTTTTGGGATATATTCTCCGCGCAGTCGCTCCGAAAACTCTTGACTTTCCATTTCTATAACCTGCACTTGCAACTGAATTTTTCTGCGGCAGAGTCTTTCCTGTTACCAAAAAAATTGGCAGTCGGTTTCATCACTCCGCGCAGATTTTTTTCACTGCCGACTTTGCACCAAAAATTTTTTCTACATCTGCCGACACAAGGAAAACTGCTTTTCATAACCAAAACTTCAACACCTGCGCGGCGGTCGTAAAAAATTAGGTTCAAACTTTACAGGCAATTTTTGTTTTTGTTGCCACTAAAAGACTTTTGCTGATAACTGCCTAGCAAGTCGAAAAAAAATTTTTTTCGGCGGAGGAGCTCCTGCAGTCATCGCCTAACCGCAATTTTTTTTCTCCGCCACAGTACCTAAATTTTTCTACATCAAGTTTTTCATCTGCATTTTTTCACCTGCCGCGCAGAAATTTTTTCTTCGCCGACTTTGCACCAAAAACTTTACACCAAAACACCAACGTCAAAAAGCGCGACAGAATCAGCTTTTTTGCAATTTAAGCCAACTTTTGCACCAACTTACACCAACTCTTGGTGTGTAATAAAACGGCGTTCTAATGCGGTTTTAGGGCACTTTGCACCAAAAACACCAACTTTTTCTGAAAAAACAACTATATATAAAAATTTTCCGCTTTTTTTAATATTTTTATCTTAAAAAGCGGAAAAGAAAAAATCGAAAATAAAAAAACAAATATATTGGTGTTTTTGGTGTCATATACATTTTTAGCCTTTAATCCCGCATTCTGCCGCCATTTTTATTACACCAAGTCTTTGGTGTTTGCTTGGTGTAGTTGGTGTAATTTTTGGTGCAAGGCAACAAAAAAAGCTCCAATGGAGCTAAAGTTTATAATGCTGTATTTTTTTATGCGTCGGTGGTGTCATCAATCTTTGTTAACGCCGTGAAATAGATTACTCTTTTTCTACTGCCGTTAATTTCTTTTAGTGTATCATGACGATTTTTGTCACACAAAATTTTGTTGGTGTCTTTCCATTCTGTAATAAGTTTATTACAGCTCGAAAAATCTAATTCTTTTTCCAAAATCCTTGTCAATTCAGTTTTGAAAAAGCATACATCGCCATTGAGATAAATTTTGCCGTAAGTTGCATAACCTTCCGCCGAATACTCCTTGTTTGTTGTATCAGTCGGTGGTGCTTGTCGGATAAAGTTTTTTGGGTGTGCGTTTACAAAGTCAGCTAAAGCAACCCAAGCACGCTCCGAATCATCAATCTGTGAAATTGTCGGCAGTGAATTTAAAATTTTCTGCAGGTCATTTTCTGCACACACGTTTTTAAACGTAATGTCAGAATTGAACTTTTCCAAAACGCCTGTAAAAAATTTCTGCAAGGCGAATTGACAGGCAAAAATTACTTTCAAATTTGTTGCGTCATAGTCGTTAAAATCGTCCGACGCAAATTTAGAATTTAAAAGTTCGTCAAATTCATCTTGAAGTGATTCAAGATTTTCAATGATATAGTTAATCCAATCTGCGCCGAAGTGCCCAAAATTTTTTTCAAAAAATTTGTGGTATTGTCGCATAGTTTGGTCGTCCGCAATTTTATCTAATTTAATTTCAAGGAGTCTTTTAAAAGCTCCGCGCTTGCTGTTGTCAGTCAACAAAGGTTGTTCGCCTGTGGTAAAGATAGTGCCGCTAAAAAATGAAGTCTCGCGTTCTTCGCCATTGCGCTTGTTGCGTTGTCCCGTGATACCGCCGCTGAAATTGTAAATCCAATTCGGCAAATCCTCTTTTGCCTTTTTCGGTAAACTTTCCATTTCATCAAAATATTTAGGAAAGTCATTTAAACCGACTGCCACAGATTGAAAATTTGCACGGCTAGCGTCAAGAGTTCTGCCTAAACCATTTTTAGCGTTAGGATTGCCAAAAATAGATACAGCGGCTTTTGAGACAAGACTTTTGCCGTTGTTACTTGTGCCGTGAATATGTAACCATACATTCATTAAATTCAAAGGTTTTACCAACGGAGAAAGCAACGCCGCACCGAAAATCAATCTAACATTTGCTCCATACGTAAGCAGGAGAAAAAATTTTTTCCACCATTCCGCTTTGTCACCTTTTGTTGCAAAAATTTCTTCATAATTGTAGTTATTGCGATTGACAATATATTTTTCGCCGTCAAGGTTGCCGCCTGTCGGGAAGATAAATTGTTTGCAGTCAGAATCACGCCAACCAATTTGTGAAAAAATTTTCTGCGTCGGTATTATTGATTCATTGCCGTCAAAGTTAATAAGCTCCATTAAAAACGCCGCTAAATATTTTCCTTCTGTTGAAGTGATACCAACGCCGCTATCTGCCAACTGAATAATTTTGCGACTGTCAGCAATAAGACTGCCGTCAACAGTTTTAAAACACCATTTTTTATTGTGGTTCAAAAATGCAACTTCATACTGAACTTTGTTAGAAGGTTGCAGGATAAATCTGTTGGTAACAACAATAGGCGTGTGACAGCAAATTACAAAACTTTCAATTTTTGCGACATAGCGGAGTATTCCTTTTTTAGTGAATTTATACAAGCTGTATGGGGGTAAATTTAAGTCAATAGGACAATCGCTAATTACAGCTTTAGTTGTGGTAAGTCTTGAACTTTTTTCTTCATAGTCTGCAGAGTCATTTTCAGTGAGTGAACTGCGCGAAAAGTCAGCGTGATTCTTTTTCCATTCCTTGAAAAAATCTTTGTCGATATATCCAAAACGTTTTGCCTTCGCATGTAAATTCGCAATGCCAATATCTGAATTAGAAATAGCCAACCAAATTTTATTATTTTCTTGTTCGTTATAACGCTCTGTATCCTGCGCGTTTTTAGCGTCAACAGTCAGATAGTCAATGCCTAAATTCTTGCAAGAAGTCATAACCGACAGCCATTCATAAAAATCAAGTTGCGACATCTGAATACAGTCAAGCATTTTCAACGCTCGCGCTTTTTGATATTCGTCTGAGTCAACAAAAGAATTGTCAGAATTGTAGCGGCGGTATTTTTTGCCATTCAGCCTTTCAATTTTCTGCAAAAGCTCCGTCACAAAATCATCGACAATTTCACCTGTCGGTATTTCTGCCTTCGCCGCGCAGTTATACAAATTTCCTGTCAGTGTGACAGTTTTGTTGAAGTTATAAAAGACTTCGACGCAAGAATTATTGTCGCTGTCAAACTTCAACGTCTTATGAATTTTTTCAAAGACGCCTTCGCTCGGACGCAACAGGAAATGCAAGCCGTGTCCGCTCACAGACTTTTCACAATATGCGTTGCTGAAAGTTACACAAACATATTTGTAAAAATCCTCTGCGCGTGTGTTGGTAAATTTGCCTTCAGCGTCCAAAACATTATCAAAGTCAAGTGCAAGATATTCACTGCCAATAAAAAATGCGGCGTTAATGGTGTGAATATCGCTTAAAAACTTTTGA
>CALEPR010000034.1 GCA_937910665.1 uncultured Selenomonadales bacterium | reverse complement strand
ACTCGTATCAAAGTTAAAGCCCTTCTCAAACTTAGTTGAAAAGGACTTTGTCTACTGTCTGAGCCGTGAACTTCTTTAGTCCACGACTTTTGTTTTGTATTTGCAAACTATTTTCTGTAAGTGGTGCCGAAGGCCGGGGTCGAACCGGCACGTTGTTGCCAACGGCAGATTTTGAGTCTGCTGCGTCTGCCAATTCCGCCACTTCGGCGTTGCTGTGAAATATTAACACCGACATTTTGAATTGTCAAGATAAAATTTTTTAAAAATCACGGGCATTTCATAAAATCTTAATCTAATCTTTCGATTCAAAAAACTTGACGATATTTTTTGAAGAAATATAATTAGGTCTGATTTATTGTAGAAAAATTGGAGTTGATTTAATGGACAAGACGGAATGGAAAAATTTTTTCGACTACAGATCTGAAAAGTGCAAAGTTTTGGTTGTCGGTGACGTGATGATTGACAAATATTATTACGGCGATGTTCATAAATTTGCAAGCGATGCACCTGTTCCCGTTGCAAAAATTCTTCGCAGGACATCTTCACTCGGAGCGGCGGCGAATGTCGCAAGCAATTTGTCTATGCTCGGCTGTCGAACTTTTCTCGCGGGTTTTGTCGGCAACGATCATAATTTTGAAACTTTGTCGCGGCTTTTGTGGGAAAGAAAAATTAACCAAGACGGACTTATTGCAACAGATTCTCCGACGACTACAAAAGTCAGAGTGATAAGCGGTCGTCAACAAATGTTCAGGATGGATTTTGAGGACGTTTCGGAAAAAAATATTGTTCAGTTCGCCACGCTTGAAAAATATGTTCGTCAGCGTTTGAATGACAGCTTTGACGCAGTTGTTATCGCGGACTATGAGAAAGGCGTTTGCACGGAATATTTTTGCGACGCAGTTATCCGCGCCGCGCACAGTCATGGAGTTCCCGTGACCGTTATGCCTTATGGTCAGCAGTGGATTAAATATGCTCAGGCGGATTATGTCACGCCGAATATTGCCAAGATAAATAAAATTATGCTCAGTCCAATTTCAGGAGACGACGACGAAGCGGTTGAACGGGCAGGAAGATATATTATGCGGAAATTTAAAATCAAAAATGTTTTGGCAACTCGATCATCGCATGGAGTTTCTTTAGTCGCGGAAGATTATGTTACTCACATTCCTACAAAGTCGCAGGAAGTTTTTGACAGCGTCGGTGCGTCTGACACAGTGGCGGCAATTTTTTCTATGGCACTTGCCGGAGGTTTAAAACCGAGTGACGGCGCATATCTCAGCAATCTTGCCGCAGGAATTGTAATTTCAAAAGCTGGAACTTATGCAGTCACTCGCGAAGATATGTTAAATGCGTTAAAGGTTTAAGGGCTAAGGGAGAAGGGAAAAGAATTTTTTTCTTACCGCTAAATTTTGACGAAGGAGAAATTTATAAATGATTTTGGAAATCAGAACGGCAGGAGATCCTGTTTTGAAAAAAATTGCTGTGGAAGTTACAAAAGTTGACAAGCGACTTAGAAAACTTCTGGACGATATGGCAGAGACAATGTACGCGACTGAAGGCGTTGGAATTGCTGCGCCTCAAGTCGGTCAATCAATTCGCGCCGTCGTCGTGGACGTGGATCACGAACGCTACGACTTAATAAATCCTGTCATAACTTACAGTGAAGGCTCGGCAATCGACACAGAAGGTTGTTTGTCTTGCCCTGAACTTTTTGGAGAAGTCGAACGCGCGGAAAAAATTCGCGTCGAGTACACAACAAGATTTAACAAACGCAAGTCACTGGAAGCGGACGGACTTTTGGCGCGTTGTATTCAGCATGAAGTAGATCACTTGAACGGCAGACTTTTTATTGACATTGCAAAAAATATTACTAAAGGAAAACCGGAAAAGGTATAAGGGGAAACTAAATTCTATTTCCTGAAACTGTGAACACAGTTTCTGATAGATTGATAGAAAATTTTTTACTACAGATCTAAACGCGAAAGGAGAAAATTTTTTTGAAAACATTGTCGGCAATCTTGGCAATTTTTTTTGCGGCAACTTTTTTTTCGGGTTGCGGAGACGAACAGGCAGAAATTGAAAAGCCTCCTTACGTCAAAACTCAAAAGGTGACGACGGCGAATTTAAATTCTGAAAGCGTTTATTCCGGCGTTGTGAAAGGCAGATATGAAACAAAAATGTCTTTCCAAGTCGGTGGAAAAATTATTTCCAGAAAAGTTGAGTCAGGCAGTCGCGTAAATCGCGGAGATTTGTTAATGGTACTCGACGCGAAGGACATAATTCAGCAAACCAATCAAGCCGACGCTCAAGTTTCCGCCGCACTCGCGCAGTTAAATTTAGCAAAGTCGAACCTTGAAAGATATTCTGAACTTTTCAAAGAAAACGCAGTCGCCGCCGCCACGCTCGATCAATTTCAAACTCAGTACGATGCCGCGCTTGCAACTTACAACTCGGCAGTCGCTCAATCTCGGCAAAGTAAAAATGCACTCGGCTACACAAATTTAACTGCAAATGCGTCCGGAGTTATTTCGGGAGTCAGTGCGGAGGAAGGTCAAGTTGTCGCCGCAGGTCAAACTGTTTTGACTTTGATTCAGACAGATGAATTGGAAGTTGAAATAAATGTTCCCGAAAATAAAATTTCCGAAATAAAAATCAATCAACCTTGCGCGGTAACTTTCTGGGCAAATAATTTTTCGCTCAATGGAAGCGTCAGAGAAATTTCTCCTATGGCTGATCCAAGTTCCAGAACTTTTTCGGTAAAAATTTCTCTGCCAAAAAGTCAAGCGCAAAATTTAAATCTTGGAATGACTGCCGGAGCAACTTTCGCAGAAAAAAATTTAAGCGCAGACAATTCCGCAATTTTGCCGCTCAGCGCAATTTATCAGTCAGGGAATCAGGCACAAGTTTGGATTGTTGGCGAAGATAAAAAAGTTTCGCTGAAAAATGTTTCCGTGAAAAATTTCGGCGACAATGAAGTTGAAGTCAGCGGTTTGAAACTCGGCGAAGTTGTAGTTACCGCAGGAGTTCATAAACTGCGCGAAGGTCAGGAAGTCCGCACGGAGGTCGGCGAACAATGAGAAATTTAACTGAATTGTCGCTGAGAAATCAAAGTCTTGTCTGGTACTTCATCGTTATGACTGCGATTGGCGGAATTTTTTCCTACTTGAAACTTGGGCGAATGGAAGATCCTGCTTTCACGATTCGACAAATGGTTGTAACTGCGGCATGGCCCGGCGCGAGCGCGCAGCAAATGTCTTTGCAAGTCACAGACAAATTGGAAAAAAAATTGCAGGACACGCCGGGATTAAAAACTGTCAGGAGTGAAACTCGTCCCGGCGTAACTATAATTTATGTCGAACTCAATCCTTCCGTCGAGGAAGAAGATATTCGACCAACTTGGCGCGATGTCAGAAATTTTTGCGAGGACATAAAAAAAGATTTTCCGAGCGGAGTTTATGGACCATATTACAACGACAGATTTGATGACGTTTTCGGTTCGGTTTATGCTTTGACCGGCGACGGATTTTCTTACGAAGAGATGAGAAGCAAAGCTGAAGATATTCGGCAAATGCTTTTAAGTGTTCCCAGCGTTCAGAAAGTTGAATTGCTTGGCGTTCAGTCAGAAAAAGTTTACATAGAAATTGAACAGACAAAATTATCTGAACTCGGAATCAGTCCGCAGACAATCGCAGGAATTTTACAGACGCAAAATCAAATGACACCTTCGGGGATGGTGGAAACTTCCTCCGACAATGTTTATTTGCGCGTGACAGGAATTTTCGACGACGTGGACGCGATAAAAAATTTGTCGATAAACGCCGGCGGAAAAATTTTTCGGTTGGGTGACATCGCAAAAGTTGAGCGGAGATTTGTTGAACCTGCAGAACCAAAAATGTTTTTCGGCGATGAACCTTCAATCGGAATTGCAGTATCAATGGAAACCGGCGGAAATATTTTGACGCTGGGAGAAAATTTGCGAAAACTCATGAAGGCAGTTCAAAATGATTTGCCTGCAGGTTTAGAATTGCATCAAGTTTCCGATCAACCTTCTGTTGTCGATGATTCGATTCATGAATTTGTAAAAACTTTGCTCGAGGCGATTGTAATTGTTTTGGGCGTGAGTTTTTTGTCGCTCGGAATGAGGTCGGGATTAGTTGTCGCAGGTTGTATTCCTTTGGTCTTAGCCGGGGTTTTTTGCGTGATGTATTTGGTTGGCATCGACTTGCATAAAGTTTCTCTCGGTGCGTTAATAATTTCGCTGGGACTTTTGGTGGACGACGCAATTATTGCAGTGGAAATGATGAGCGTAAAACTTGAGTCAGGTTTTCAAAGATTCGATGCGGCTTGTTATGCTTTTGAGGCGACAGCAAAACCGATGCTCACAGGAACTTTGATAACCTGCGCGGGATTTATTCCTGTCGCTTTCGCAAAAGGTTTGGCGAGTGAATTTTGTCAGGCTTTGTTTCCTGTCATTTCGACGGCGTTAATTTTGTCGTGGATAGCGTCGGTGATGATTGCTCCGCTTTATGGATTTTATTTAATTCGCGTGAACGTTCAGAAAGGCGAGAAAAAAGATCCATACCAAAGTAAATTTTATAAAATCTTCCGAAAAGTTTTGGAATGGTTTTTGAATCACAGAAAAATAGTTTTGACTTCGACGGTAGGAATTTTTATTTTGTCAGTTTATCTGTTCACCTTCGTTAAGCAAGAATTTTTTCCGCCGTCGCTCCGACCTGAAATTATTGTCGAATTAAATTTGTCTGAAGGTTCGTCGATGGCGGCGAGTCAAATTGAGGCTGACAGACTTTCAAATTTTTTAACTCGGCACAAAGATAAAATTTCAAACTACACTTACTATGTCGGAAAAGGTGCTCCGCGTTTTGTTTTGACTGCCGAGCCGATTTTGGCGAAAGACAATTACGCACAATTTGTAATTGTCGCGAATGACATTGATGCACGTGGATTTTTAACCGCCGCACTTCGCGAAGAACTTGCCAATAATTTTCCAAACGTCCGCAGTCATATAAAATTTATTCCGATGGGCCCGCCTGCCGACTATCCGATTATGCTCCGCATTTCAGGTTACGACGTTGACAAAGTAAAAAATATTGCGAATGAAGTCGCTGACCTCGCCGCCGAAGATAAAAATAATTTTGACATAAATCTTGATTGGTTTGAGAAAAGTAAAATTGTTCATCTTGAACTTGACCAAGACAAATTGAGAGCGTTGGGAGTTTCCAGTCAAATTGTCGCGCAGTCGCTTTACACAGAAATTACAGGCGCGACTGCCGCACAATTTTACACAGGCGACAGGACGATTGATATTGATCTGCGAATGATTCCGTCGGAGAGAAAAAATTTGTCGCAGTTAAAAAATTTGCCGGTCTACTTGGGCGGCGCGGGTTATGTTCCTCTGGAGCAGATTGCAAAAATTTCTTTTGACGCAGAGGACGGTTTGATTAAGCGTCGCGATCTTCGACCGACAATTACAGTTCGCGCAGACGTAAAGTCAGGCACGGCGAACGACGCGACAAAAAAACTTTTCGACGCGACAAAAAATCTTCGCGAAAAACTTCCGCCGGGTTACAGCATTGAAGTCGGTGGCGCACTTGAAAGCAGCGACGAGGCGACAGGATTTTTACTTGCCCCGGTTCCTGCGCTGATTTTCATAATTATGACTTTGTTAATGTTTCAACTTCGCAGCGCAAAACAAATGTTGTTGACAGTTTTAACTGCGCCGCTCGGACTTATCGGAGTGAGTTTGGCGATGCTTTTGACAGACAAGCCGATAGGTTTTGTGGCGAACTTGGGAATACTTGCTCTTTCGGGAATGATAATTCGCAATTCAGTAATTTTGATTGACCAGATACAAAAACATTTGGAGGACGGCGAGTCAGCTTGGGACGCAATAATTGATTCTGCAATTTTGAGATTCAGACCGATAATGTTGACAGCCGCCGCCGCGATTTTAGGAATGATTCCGCTGATGAGCAGCAATTTGTGGGGGCCGATGGCGGTGGCAATAGCCGGGGGTTTATTGGTAGCGACGATTTTAACTTTGCTTGTTTTGCCAACAATGTATGCCGTCGCTTACAAAGTGGTTAGGAGCTAGGAGGTTTTTCAAATGACAGAAAAAGATTTTAAAGTCGCCTTTGACACAAAAACTTTGCGGAACATGATCGCTCCGCTTTTCTTGGAACAATTTTTGTTGCTGGCAGTCGGCTTAGCTGATACGCTTGTCATAAGTCACGTCAATGAGGCGGCAGTCTCCGGCGTAACTTTGGTGGATCAATTCAATATCATAATTATTTATCTGTTCACGGCGTTGTCGGCGGGCGGAGCAGTCGTCATCAGTCAATACATTGGACACAAAGATTACAATGACGCGAGCGAATCTTCAAGTCAGCTTTTGATGTTTTCGATAATTCTCTCTGTCGCGCTGATGATTTTAACTTTGTTTTATCACCAAGAAATTTTAGGATTTTTGTTTGGTCGCGTTGAGCCGGACGTTATGGATGCATGCGTGACTTACTTAAAAATTTCTGCGCTGAGTTATCCTGCGCTGGCAATTTACAATGCAGGCGCGGCACTTTATCGGAGCATGGGCAAAACAAAAACTACCATGTACATTTCAATCGCCGCGAATGTCGTAAACGTCACAGGAAATTTAATTGGTGTTTTTGTACTTCACGCAGGAATTTTGGGAGTTGCTTATCCTTCGCTTTTGGCTAGAACTTTTTCGGCGGTCGTGATAACTTATGCTTGTTTCAGCAGAGAAAATAAAGTGCGTTATACTTTGGACGAAATTTTAAATTTCAGACCGAATTTGCTTGGAAAAATTTTAGGCATCGCCGTGCCGAATGGAATCGAGAGCGGAATTTTCCAAATTGTAAAAGTTGCGTTGACAAGTATCGTCGCCCTGTTTGGAACTTATCAAATTGCGGCGAACGGTGTCGCTCAAAGTTTTTGGTCAGTCGCGGCGATTTGCAATCCGGTCATGGGAATGACTTTTATAACTGTCATCGGTCAGTGCATGGGCTCGGGCGACATTACTGCGACAAAATTTTATTTCAAAAAACTTTTGCGGATGACTTTTGCAATTTCAATCGCCTGGAACGCAATAATTCTTGCGCTCGCTCCGCTGATTTTGAAATTGTATGCGCTTGAACCTGAAACAAAAGATTTAGTTTTGTGGCTGATACTGATTCATAACATTGCTTGCGCTTTGCTTTCGCCTTACGCATTTTCGCTCGGCAACGGTTTGAGGGCGACAGGCGACGTTCGATACACAATGATAGTCGCGGTTGCGTCGTCGGTCGGCGGAAGATTTGTTATGGCTTATCTGTTCGGCGTAATTTTTGGCTGGGGAGTTATCGGCGTGGCTATTGCAATGTGCATTGACTGGGCAATTCGCGCTGTACTTTATAAACGCAGACTTGACTCCGGCGTTTGGAAAAATTTTGAAGTAATTTGAGGTGCGAGTTCAATTAGGAATTAGGAATGAGGAATTTTTACTTTCAATCTTTCCATCTTTTCATCTTTCAATCTTTCCATCTTATTAGGAATGAGGAATTAGTAATGAGTAATGATTTTAAAGTAATTTTTATGGGAACGCCTGAATTTTCTGTAGCAAGTTTGGCGGCGTTGAACGAAGTTGCAGAAATTATTTTGGTTGTAACTCAACCCGACAGACCGAAAGGTCGCGGACAAAAATTGCAGCCGTCGCCTGTCAAAGTTTTTGCGGAAAAAAATTCTCTGCCGGTACTTCAGCCGCAAAAAATAAAATTGCCTGAAGTCGTCGCCGAGTTAAAAAAATTTCCGGCAGATTTAATTGTCGTCGTTGCCTTCGGACAAATTTTGTCGCAGGAAATTTTAGATTTGCCGAAATTTGGTTGCATAAATGTTCACGCATCACTTTTGCCGAGATACAGAGGAGCCGCGCCGATTGAATGGTGTTTGATTAACGGAGAAAAAATTACAGGCGTGACGACAATGCAAATGGATGCCGGACTTGATACAGGCGATATGCTTTTGAAATCTGAAGTGGAAATTTCTGATGAAATGATTTTACCTGAACTGCGCGAAAAACTTCAGGAGGCGGGAGCAAAATTATTGTTGGAAACTTTGGAGAAACTTCAGCGCGGAGAATTGAAACCGATCAAGCAAGACAATTCTATTTCAAATTATGCGCCGATGTTGAAAAAAGATTTGGGACTTATCGACTGGAAAAAATCTGCGCGGGAAATTCATAATCTTGTTCGGGGGTTGTATGGAGGAAGTTTTACATTTCTGGACGGACAGAAAATTAAAATTTGGCGGACAAAAATTTCTGCGGAAAATTTGAAACTTGACTGCGGAGAAATAAAAATTGTCGGCGATAAATTTTTTGTCGGCACAGGCGGGGGAATTTTGGAAATTTTGGAAATCCAAGCACCGGGCGCGAAAAAAATGTCTGCGGCAGATTTTTTGCGTGGACACAGAAATATTTTCGGACGATTTGATTTTCAGTGAATTTTTTTTAAAATTTTTTTGAAAGGCGATGAATGATGTCGGAACTTGAAAATAAAAATATTTTGCTCGGCGTGACGGGCGGAATCGCGGCATATAAAGTCGTGGAGGTTGCAAGTCGATTAAAAAAACTTGGCGCAAACGTGAAAGTTATCATGACCAGAAACGCAACTGAATTTGTTTCGGCGAGAACTTTTCAGGAAATTACAAAAAATCCTGTCTGCGTTGAAATGTTCGGCGCGGTACAAAATTTTTCTGTCGAACATATCGCGCTGGCAAATTTTGCGGATTTAGTTTTGATAGCTCCCGCGACTGCAAATTTTTTGGCGAAATTTTCTCACGGAATTGCGGACGATATGTTGACGACGACAATTTTGGCGACGACTGCGCCAATTTTAATTTGTCCGTCGATGAACACAAATATGCTTGAAAATCCTGCGACGCAAGAAAATTTAAAAATTCTGCTTCGGCGCGGAGTAAAAATTATTGATTCGGCGAGCGGCGAACTTGCTTGCGGCATTACAGGAAAGGGCAGACTCCCCGAGCCTGTCGAAATTGTTTCTGAAGTTGCGAATTTTTTCAGTGCGGGAAAAATTTTGTGCGGGAAAAAAATTTTAGTCACTGCCGGGGGAACTGTCGAGGCGATTGATCCTGTTCGATATATTGGAAACAGGTCGAGCGGCAGAATGGGTTTTGAAATTGCGAAGGCGGCAAAAAATCATGGCGCGGAAGTTATTTTGATTTCCGGAAAAAGCGAAGTCGAGCCGCCGAAAAATTTAAAATGGAAAGTTTTAAAAACCTATATAAAAAACATAAGTTGTGGCAACTTATGATTATTTTGGTGTTGCATATTGTGGCAATGTCGGTTCTTGTTGTTATGTTGTACAACGATATTCTCACACGTGCCGACAGAGGATTACGACATTCTGTTATGATAGTTTGCTCTGTTGTTACGTTGCTTAATATTACAGCAGTGGTTTTGATTTATGTTGGTAACATAAGGTTTGCAAAGAAAAATATTTTTAGAATTGCTGAACTTGAAGATATTAATGAACAGCAGAACAAAAAGTTGAAAGATTATATAGAACAATTGCGACAAGAGATAAATCAAAACGAACTCCTTGGACACGAAATTATTGATAAAAACGAACTTATAACTACATACGAATCTATACTTATTAATAGCAATTCAAAAATAGTTTCGCTTGGCAAAAAACTTGGCGAAAGTTTCGATATTATAGAAGCTGCACGTGAGCATGCCGAAGTGTACGACAAATTAAAAGCGAAACTATTTTTGAATGGCCAACGTTAGTCATGAGTTGCGTACTCCAATAAATGGTATAAATGGTTTTGCTGATTTGCTATGTAAAAACATACCGCAGGATAAGCGCAAAGAATATACGGTGAAGATGATTTCGAGTACTAATAATTTTGTTGCATTGGTTAACGAAGTTGTCAACTATTCGCATATACAATCTGGAAACATGGTTTTTAATGCAATAACGTTCAACATCAATAGGTTGATTCGGTTGGTTAAGTCGCAGACATTAAAACAAATGGCAGAACTTAAAAAAGAAGTTATGCTCAATTTTCCACCCAACCTTGATGAGGAATTTTATGTATGTTTGTCAGAAAAAGGTGTGTCGCTTATCTTAGAAAATCTTATGAGCAATGCCATAAAATTTACTCACAAAGGTTCAATAACATTGACGTGTATGGTAATAGGAAATAAACTTGAAATTTCGGTTTCCGACACAGGCATCGGCATACCTATTGATAAACAGCAAATTATATTTCAAAGTTTTGTCCAAAACGAAACCATACTTTCGCGACGTTATGGAGGTCTTGGATTGGGATTAAGCATCTGTAAAGCTGTTGTAGGAATGATGGGAGGAGCAATTACGCTTGATTCTCAGCCTGGTCAAGGTTCAAAGTTTTCTGTTTCTTTGCCAATAATGCAAAACAACGCGTCTGATATTTCTCTGTACGAAAGAATAAATAAGCATCTAAAAATAAGTATGACAGAGAAAAAAGTTTTGTTAATAGAAAGCAATCAGGTTGACCGCGAGTCTTTAACAGAATTTTTTAACGATTGGCAAATACCAGTGTTAACTTGCGACATTGGCGACGATGAATACAGCATAGCACAAAGACATTGTCAAGAAATTGGTTTGGTAGTAATGGAAATAAATTCACCAGAAGAAGTATCTGTACAGTTGGCGCAGAAAATACTTAACGTGTGTCCATTTTCAGGTTTTATTTTTACGATGTCGCAAAACATATCAAAATCTGCTATGGAAAAAATTGGTGCTATTAGTGCTGAAATATTGCAAAAACCGTTTAATTCCAACGATTTAGCCAACGTAATAAATCGTTATTTAATAACCCAAAACACTTAGATTATGAGCGGATATGGTTATAATTTCGGAAATTTTCAAAACAACTTTGTCCCGATTATACATTATACCAACAAAATAATATCGGCCGACAAAGCTGCTCTTGATTTTTTTGAAACAAACCATAAAGAAATATTACTTCTTTTAAGTGAACTTTCTGGAAGAAATCAGATAGAAATTTTAGGAGGAGGGTATCATTCTCCTATTTTTCCTTTATTATTTTCTGTTGATAGAAGTGGTCAAATAGAGCTTTTAACATCTACTTTACGTTCTACAATTGGTAAACGTCCACGAGGGGCTGTTCTGTTTGGAAGCATTTGGGATCCTTCTTTGATAACCACACTTCAATCATGTGGAATTGAATATATACATTTAGACAGTTCCCTTATTCCAACTTCAAAGAAAACATTTTATCCCTTAATTACTAGTGAACAGGGAAAAAATGTAAAAGTTCTTCCATGGTATAAGGAGCTTTTACCGGAATCTAAAGAAACTTTTTCTCTGTGGTTAGAAAGAATTTATAAATCCATTAAAAAAGAAAACGTAACTTCCTCAGATATAAAA
>CALEPR010000033.1 GCA_937910665.1 uncultured Selenomonadales bacterium | reverse complement strand
AGACCCAGATAATAATTCTTTATCAATAAAAAATGTATGCATATTATCCCCTGAATATACTGTTTATTATATCACTTCTTCCGCAATTTTTCAGCGCGGCTTTTAATTCTTGCCCGCTCAATTCGTCTTCAAAAATCGCATCATTAATTCTGTCCGTAAGATAAAATTCATTCTTGAAAATTCTTTGGTTGCCTTTGAGGAGGTCTTGCGGCATATACGCAAGAGATATTTTTGCCTGAAATGATTTATCCTCAAATTCTCTTTTGAAAGTCGCCTCGAAGATTTTAGTTCACTGATAAATTTTTCTTCTGCCACAACGATTCCTCTCGTAAAAAATTTTTATTGCTTGACTTGAGGGGCAGCCAACTCTCCGCGCTGAACCATGAGATTGAACGCCGCCTCCATAATCTGTCGACCAATCGGAACAGCCGAACTTGCGCCGAAGCCGCCTTGCTCGACGATAACCGCCACGCTGATTGCAGGATTTTCAAAAGGTCCGTAGCCGACAAACCAGCCGTGATCCGTGCCTTGAGAATTTTCGGCGGTACCCGTCTTGCCCGCAATGTCATAAGGGAAGCCGATAAAATTTCGCGCCGCCGTGCCGTTGACGGTAACGTCATGCAAGCCCGATTGAACGAGTTGGATAACCCAAGGCTCCACTTGCAATTCGCCGACGAGTTCGGGCTGAAAATCTTTTATAACTTCCTTGTCTTGCGTGAGGATTTGCCTGACGAGGTGCGGCTTGAATCTTTTTCCGTTAGCCGCGATTTCGCCCATGACCATTGCCGCTTGCAGAGGCGTCACCAAGTTAAAGCCCTGACCGATTGCCGCGTCCATTATCTCCGATAAGTAAAATTCGTCGTGATAAACTTCCCATTTGTATTCTTTCCAATCGGCGAGACCCGGCGATTCGTAAGGCAAATCAATTCCCGTGACTTTTCCCAAGCCGAACATCATTGCATATTTTTCCAAGAGGTCTGCGCCGAGTCGATTGCCCATCTCATAAAAATAAACGTTATCGGAATGACTTAACGCCGTGTGAAAATCCAACCAGCCGAGAGCTTCGCCGCCCGCATTGCCTTTCGGAACAAGCCAGTGTTGACCGCCGTCGAAAATCAATTCGTCGGGAGCAACCTTGCCCGAAGCCAAAGCCGCCGTGCCCGTGACAATCTTGAACGTCGAGCCGGGAGGATATTCGCCGGTTATCGCCTTGTTGTCCATCGGGTGATAGGGGTTGTTGTTGATTGCGTTCCAATCTCTTGTCGAAATGCCGTGCGCGAAAAGATTCGGGTCGAAGGCGGGGCGACTTACCAGCGCGAGGACTTCGCCGTTTTGAGGATTTAAAACAACCGCCGCCGCCGCATGACAACTCAACTGCGCAAGCATATCGTCGACGGCTTTTTCAGCGGCAACTTGCAAATCCCTGTCAATCGTCAAAATCAAATCGTAGCCGGGCTTGGGTTCCTTCCTGCCGAGAATTTGCACGGGCTTGCCCGCCACGTCGACTTCAACTTGTTCGCCGCCGTTCTCACCGCGAATTTCTTTATCGTAAACTCTTTCCAAGCCGAACTTGCCGACAATGTCTCCCGACTTGTAACCTTCGTCCTTTTTGGCCTCAAGCTCTGCGTCCGAAATTTCGCTGACGTAGCCGAAAGTGTGCGCGCCTTCCTGCTTGAGCGCGTAATTTCTAATCGGTTGCACTTCGATAACGACGCCGGGATATAAATCCTTTTGCTCCTCGATAATCGTAACAATATCCTGCGTCACGTCGGGGCGAATTCTTATCGGGTCGAAGCCCGAATGCACGGAAATTTTCTGCTGAATTTCCTCAAGCGGCACGTTCAAAAGTTTTGCAACGCGCTCGACGACTTCGGGCTTAATCGGTTCGGTAAGCGGCAAAAGCGATACGCTGAAGCCCGGGCGATTCGTCACGAGAAGTTGACCGTTCCTGTCGTAGAAAGTTCCTCGCGGTGCCATTGACGGGATAATTCGAATTCGGTTGCCTTCAGCCAGTTGCGCGTAATATTCGCCGTCGTAGAGTTGCAGATAGCCGACCCGCGCAATTAAAATCGCAATGATGAGCACCGCCATAACCGCCAGCGGTTTAAGTCTTCCGATATATTCTTCGCCGTTGTTCGAGTTGTCAATCACGTTGCAAATCCTCCCGAAACTTTTATAATCGACGAAATTATATCATGCGGGGAGGAAATTTAAAGTGGCAAAAAATTTTTCGGCACCAATCGTCGCGGCAATGAAAAAATATTCGGCGGACGAAGTTTTACCTTTCCACACGCCGGGGCATAAACAGGGACGCGGGGCGCATGAACTTTTGCGGGAACTTTTGACGGCAGAAGGTTTGCGGCAGGAAGTTTCGCTTATGGAGGAGCTTGACGATTTGCACGCGCCGCACTCTTGCATAAAAGATGCGCAGGAATTGGCGGCAAGACTTTGGCACGCGGACGAGTGTATTTTTTTCGTGAACGGGACGACTTCGGCGGTTCAGGCAATGATTTTCGGGACACTCAAAGCGGGCGATTTAATCATGATTCCTCGCAACGCTCATCGTTCGGTTATCGCGGGATTGATTTTATCGGGTGCGATTCCGATTTTTTTGCCCGTAGAGTTTGACGCGGAATTTAATTTGCCTCTGAACGTAAGCGTCGAGACGATTGAACTTTCTATAAAAAAATTCCCTCAAGCCCGCGCGGTTTTATTGGTGTCGCCGAATTATTACGGAGTGGCGGCTGACTTGGAGAAAATTTCTGAAGTCGTTCATGCGGCGGGAATGATTTTATTAATCGACGAGGCTCACGGTGCACATTTGACTTTTTGCGAAGAACTTCCGCAATCGGCGATTGAATCGGGCGCAGACCTCGCGGCGCAATCGACGCACAAAATTTTGGGTTCGCTGACTCAAACTTCAATACTTATGCTTGGAAAAAATTTTTCAGAGCGCGTGAAGCTTGCGGCAAGTCTTTTGCAAACGACAAGCCCGAATCAATTACTTTTGGCGTCGTTGGACATCGCAAGATTACAAATGGAACTTGACGGGCGCGAAAAAATTTCAAAGGCGGTAGAGTTGTCGAAGAAACTCCGCGCAGAGATAAAAAAAATTCACGGACTTAAAACTTTCGACGCCGTGAAAAATTTTGAGTTGGATTTGACAAAAGTGACCGTGAACGTTTCGGGCTTGGGCTTAAGCGGGCAAGAGGCTGAAGAAATTTTGCGACGCGATTTAAAAATTCAATGCGAACTTTCGGACGCGACGAACCTTTTATTTTTGATAACCTTCGCCGATTCGGAGGAAATGATTTCCAAACTCGTCGACGCGCTGAAACTTTTGCCGCGCAGGTTGCCGAAAAAAATTCCTCGACTGCCGAAGCTAAAACTTCCGCGCAGAAAAAAAATTCCGCAAATAAAAATGTTAAAGGCGATTTAAAAATTACAATGCTGAACGTCGGGCAGGGCGACGCTTTTTTAATTCAGACAAAGACTCAAAATATTTTAATCGACACTTCAGACATGGACGAGCGGACAAAACTTGTAAACGAACTTGAAAAAGCAAATGTTTCTACTTTCGACAAAATTATTTTGACTCACCCTCACGCCGATCACATTGGCGGAATGGATAAACTTTTGAAAGATTTCACTGTCAAAGAAGTTTTCGACAACGGAATTATTTCGACTTCAAAACTTTATCTGAATTACATGAAAGCAATTAACGCAGACAAAAATATTAAACACTCGACTTTGAAAGCCGGAGACATTTTGGATTTTGGCGACGGCGTGAAATTTGAAGTTCTTTATCCGACCGCCGAACTTGTTCAAGCTGTGAACGACGGCAAACAAAAAACTGATCCGAATAATGAATCTGTTGTCGGGCGACTTGTTTATAAAAATTTTTCTGTAATGTTCACGGGCGACGCAGAAAAAATTGTTGAAAGTAATATCTGGGCTGACAACGACGCAAAAAAACTTGAAAGTAAAATTTTGAAATCGGGTCATCACGGAAGCTATACAGCGTCTACCGAAAATTTTTTGTCTGTCGTGAAACCTGAAGTTGTTTTAATTTCTGCCGGCGAACCGACTGACAAGCGCGGAGGAAATACTTATGGTCATCCGCACCTCGAGCCTTTGGAAAATTATTTAAATGCAGGAATTGACAGCGAAAATATTTTCTGGACGTGGAAAAATGGAACTGTTGTAATTGTTTCGGACGGCAAAAATTTTTCTGTCGCGCCTGAAATTGAGGAGGATTGGGTTGAAGAATGGATAACGGAGAAGAAAAAGAATTCCAAGAAATAAATTGCAGCGTTTACCTTGACAGGTTTGAGGAGCTGGAAGACGGAACTGCCGAGGCGGTTTTGCTTTTGGACGAAGGCGGCGAGGAATACTCGGGCGAATTGGTTTTGCCTGCAGATTTAATTCCACAGGACGCAGGCGAGGGAGATTATTTGACTTTGAAAATTTTCCGCGACGCTGAAAGAACAAATGCCGCTCTCGAAGAAGCGCGAAGACTTTTGCAGGAATCGGAAGACTAATTCAATGAGGAATTAGGAAAGAGGAGTTAGAAGTTAAAAAATTCCTCATTCCTCAATCCTAATCCTAATTAGCTAAGTGGGAGGGTTCAAAAGACTTGTTGAAAAAATTTTTGGTATGTTTTACTTTAGCAGCATTTTTTTGTTGTGCAATTTTTTCGGCGGCGGAGGCGAAGTCAAAGGCAGAATTTAAAAATTTAACAATTCAAAAGTTGGACGATGAAAATTTCAGAATCTCGGCAGAGTTCAAAGGAAACTTGACCGAGAACGATATAAAAATTCGCACAGGCGGACAATTTCTTCTGTTGGATATTGACAACTCGTCGCCCGGACGAATCAGCAAAGTTTCCGGCATGAAAAATCTTGCGAAAGATTTTGTTGAAAAAGTTTTTGTCGGCGAAGTGAAAAAAAATCAGACGCGAATGAGTTTTTCATTTTCGGAAGGAATTGACGAAGATTCTGTAAAAATTTCTATCACTTCGGAAAAAAAATCTTCGCTCTTGGTCATCGACTTAAAAAAATTTGTCGAAAAAATTTCTGAACAAACGCAAACTTTTGATGTCAGCGACAAAGTTGTCGTGATAGATCCCGGACACGGCGGCGGCGACAGCGGCGCGGTCGGTCACTACGGCGTGAAGGAAAAAGATGTTACGCTTTATGTTGCGCTCAGAGTCGAAAAACTTTTGAAAGAGGCCGGCGCAAAAGTTGTGATGACTCGGACGACTGACAGAGATGTTTCATGGCTGAGGTCGCCGAATCGAACCGAACTTCAAGCGCGTGTGGATAAATGTCCGCCTGAAACAGATATTTTTATTTCAATCCACTGCAACGCCTTTTCAAATCCAAGTTCTCACGGAATGGAAACTTATTATTACAGCGGAAGTCCTCAAAGTCGGCGGCTGGCAGTTTTGTTGAATGAAGAACTTGCAAAGTATGGCGGCAGACTTAATCGCGGAGTTCGGACGGCAAATTATTATGTCTTGAAACATAATCCGCATCCTTCGTCGCTGGTCGAGTTGGCTTTTGTTACAAATTATGAAGAAGAAAATTTGCTTGCCGACGACGATTATCAGGACGCTTTGGCGAAGGCGATTGTTTCCGCAGTCAACAGATACTTTAGTCAATGAGGAATGAGAATTGAGGAGGAAATTTTTCAGTCTTGATTCCTAATTGGTAGAATAGGAGGAAATATAAAACTTGGTAAAAAAATTTTTAGTGTCGGCAATGGTTTTGCTTTTGCTTTTTACCGCAGGTTGCGAAGAAAATAACAATCCGCCGCAGGAAAATAATAATTCGCCGAAACAGACGACAACTCAACCGGAACAGAAAAATAAAACTGAAATTGAAGTCGAGAAAGATAAACCGGCTGCCGAAAAAAATAATTCAAGCGAAGGGCAGAGGAAAACTTTGCAAGTAAAAATTTATTATCCCGACGACGCAGGAATGAGTTTGATTCCCGTCACCCGGCAAATTAAAATCAACAAAGATGACGACAAATATTTTGAAACAGCAAAACTTCTTGCCGAAAAACCGAAAGAAAAAAATCTTACAAAAATTTTTCCGAATCGGGCGAAGATTAACGGCGTACTTCGGAAAGGCGATACAGTTTTTGTAAATTTTGACGGCAGCGTTGCAGAAAATTTTGTCGGAGGTTCTACCGGCGAAGAAATGCTGATAAATTCTTTCGTGAACACTTTGACAGAATTTCCCGAAGTCAAACAGGTAAAATTTTTAATCAACGGTCATGAAGTTGAAACTTTAGCCGGACACATGGATTTGAGTTCGCCGCTGAAAAGGCAATAGTGATTAGTTGTTAGTTGATAGTGGCTAGAAAATCTAACTCCTATCAACTAAATTTCGACTGAAAGGAGAAATTTTTTTTGTTGACAGTTTTAATGGTTATTGACGCAATAGTTTCAATCGCGTTAATCGCAGTCGTGCTCGGGCAGGAACCGAAGTCGGGCGGCTTGGGAGGAATGGACGGAAGTTCGGACGCAGTTTTTTCCGGCAAGGCGCGGGGAATGGATGCGCTCTTGGCAAGAATTACGGTTGTCTTGGCAATTTTATTCGCGCTGATTACGATTGTGATTGCGAGAATGACAATTTGACGTAAAAAATTTTTAAAATGAAAATTGCAGAAATTGAGCCGAACAGTTTGGCGGAGGAACTTGAACTTGAAGTCGGCGACAAAATTTTAAAAATAAACAATCAGACTCCGCACGATTTAATCGAATTTAGTTTTCTGTTTGCGGATGAAGAAATTGAAATGCTTGTCGAAGATCAAGGCGGCGAACAGGAAATTATTGAATTTGATAAAGACGCGGACGAAGAACTTGGCGCAAAGTTTGAATCTGCTGTCGATAAAGTTCGCCAATGCAAAAATCATTGCGTCTTTTGTTTTGTCGATATGATTGCTCCGAAGATGAGAAAAACTTTGTCGGTGAAAGATGACGACTACAGACTTAGTTTTTTGTATGGAAATTTTATCACGCTGACAAATTTGACTGACGCAGATTTCCGGCGCATAAAAAATTTTCACCTGTCGCCTTTGTATGTTTCAATTCAAGCGATGAATCCGAAAGTTCGCGAAAAAATGTTACGCACTCCGCTTGCAGGAAAAATTTCCGCTCAGCTTGACAAGTTGGAAAGTTGCGGCGTGGAATATCATACTCAAGTTGTTTTGTGTCCCGGCTTGAACGACGGCGCGGAATTGGATTTCACAATTTCAGAACTTTTAAAGCGTCGTCCACACGTCCAAAGCCTTGCAATAGTTCCTGTCGGAGTGACGAAACACAGGCGCGACAAATTTCCGCTGATTCAGTTCGACAAACTCGGCGCAGAAAAAGTTATCGCGCAGGTTGAAGAAGTGCAAAAAAAAATCCGCGCAGATTGTGGAAAAACTTTTCTTTATTTAGGCGACGAATTTTATTTTCTTGCCGAGAAAAAAATTCCGCCTGCAGATTTTTATGATGACTTTCCGCAAATTGAAAATGGAATTGGAATGACTAGAAATTTTATTGATGAATTTCGCGCAGAAAAAATTTTAAAATCTGACAAAAAAATTTCAGTTGTCGCAGTTGCTGGGACTTCATTTGCGAGGGTTTTAAAAAATCTTGCCGCCGAAGTCATGCAGTTCAACAAAAATCTTTCTGTAAAAATTTTGCCTGTCGTGAATAATTTTTTTGGAGAAACCGTAAATGTTTCAGGACTTTTGACAGGCGAAGATATTTTTACCGCACTGAAAGATAATTGCGACTGCAACAAAATTTTAATTCCTGCTACTGCTTTGCGAAGTGGCGAAAATATTTTTCTGGACGATATGACGCTTGAAAGTTTGCAAAAAAAATTTTCCGCGCAGATTGTTCCAATTCGGACAGGCGCGGAATTTTTAAAAATTTTGTGTGGTGAAGAAATTGAGCCGCAAAAAATTTTTCACACTTACGGCGAGTTGTAAATTATTTTTCTTTATCAATTTCGCGGTTTTGAGAATTTAATTCTTGCTTGACGACGCGGCGCATAATGTCAACGTCGGGAATGTGACCTGTAAAAAGTCTGCAAGCCTCGCGTCCCTGTAAAAGCAACATTGACATACCGTTCAAAGTCGGAAAGCCGAGTTCCTCAGCAGTCTGCAAAAATTTTGTCTTTGCAGGATTGTAAATTATGTCATAAACCAGCGCACCTTCCGGCAAAAGTTTTAAATCGACCGGCGGCATTGCGTCAACTTCAGGATACATTCCGAGCGGCGTTGTGTTAATTAAAATGTCAGCCGACTGCAAATTTTCTTTGAACTCTTCCTCCGTCCAATCATAGCCAGCAATACTGCCGAACTTTTCAAAGTCTGCGGCAAATTTTTTTGCCTTTTCGCCATTTCTTGCGCCGACAGTGATAAAACCTGCCTTGCGTTTGCAAAGTCCCCAAGCAACTGCGCGAGCCGCTCCACCTGCGCCGAGAATAACTGCGTTGCACTCCTCAGCCATAAAATCAGCTTCAGAAAGTGCCGCAAGAAAACCTGTAACGTCAGTGTTGTAACCTGTCATCATTCCGCCATCGTTGACGACAGTATTGACTGCGCCGATAATTTTTGCGTCCGGGTCAACAGAGTCAAGATATTTTATAATGTTTGTCTTGTGTGGAATTGTGACATTAAAACCGCGAAACTCCAGACCTTTAAAGCCGTCCACAGTCAACATCAAGCGACCTACAGGAATTGGCACAGGAATATAATTGTAGTTCGGAAAACCTCCTGCAGTAAAAGCCGCCTTCTGCATTTTCGGCGACAAAGTATGAGCGACAGGATCTCCGATAATCGCAAAATTTTTTATCTCCTTCGAGGGCATAAAATCACTCCTTCAAAAAATTTTAGCTGTTCAACTTCGAGCGAGTTTTATAAAGCAAATTCATTTTCATTTCGTAATAATTTGGCGAAAAATCCAAGTAGTGGCGATGTGGGTTCTCAAAGCGTTGTTCTTCCTGCCAAATTTCATTATCAAGCTGAAGTTTTACAAAGTCGCGAATTTCTTCAAGCGTCGGCAAATTTTCAATGCGCTTGCCGTCCTTGACGTAGAGTTTTAAAAGTTTTTTTGCGGTACAGTTTGAAAATTCTCTCTGCTTCCAAGGCTTGACAGGGTCGATATATCTGAAAGGTTTCGACAAGTCAATTTCTTCGTCCGGCAGCGCAATCATATCCGCGACCGCGTGACCATCTTCGTTATAAATTCTGTAAACATCTTTCAATCCTGGATTGGTAATTTTTTCGACATTTTCACTGACTTTAATTCGCGGAACAAATTTTCCATTTTCCTCGACGGCGGCAATTTTATAAACCGCACCGAAAACCGGCTCGGACTTCGCAGTTATCAATCTTTCGCCGACTCCGAAACTGTCAATCTTTGCATCTTGATTCAAAAGCGAAGTGATTGTAAATTCATCCAAACTGTTCGACACAACAATTTTGCAATCTTGAAGTCCTGCATCGTCCAACATTTTTCTCACGCGCTTGGAAAGATAAGCCAAGTCGCCTGAATCAATTCTTACACCTTTCAGCCTGTGACCTGCAGGTTCCAACACTTCTTTCGCAACTTTAATCGCGTTTGGAACTCCGCTGTGAATTACGTCGTAAGTATCGACAAGCAAAGTAGTTGAGGCAGGATAAACTTCTGCGTAGCGTTTGAAGGCTTCAAATTCGCTCGGAAAATACATAACCCAACTGTGCGCCATAGTTCCATTGATAGGAATGTTGAAAAGCTGTCCTGCTAAAACTGTTGCCGTTCCATTTACGCCGCCGATATAAGCCGCTCTTGCGCCGTAAACAGCTGCATCGAAGTTGTGCGCTCTCCGCGCCCCGAAGTCTGAAACAAATCTTCCTTCCGCACTGCGAACAATCCTCCGCGCCTTTGTCGCGATTAAAGACTGATGATTTATTTGCGTCAAAATTGCAGTTTCAATAAGTTGTGCGTCAAGCAAATCTGCGACGACAATCATCACAGGTTCATTTGGATACATAATTGTTCCTTCAGGAAAAGCGTAAATATCGCCGTGAAAATGAAAATTTGCCAAGTAGTTTAAAAAATCTTCGCTGAAAAGATTTTGACTGCGAAAATATTCCACGTCCTCCGCGCTGAAGTTCATGTTCTCGACGTACTCAATAATTTGTTCCAGTCCGGCGAAAATTGCAAAGCCGCCTTGATCGGGATTTCTGCGATAGAAAACATCGAAAGCAACTTTTGTATTCGTGCCGCCTGTCGCAAAATAACCATTCGCCATAGTCATTTCATAGAAATCCATCATCATGCTGATATTTCGGCTGTCAAATTGTGTCATAATTTTTTCCTCCGTGCCATGTATAAAACAAGCAGAAATTTATCACATAACAGAAGTAATGTCAAAAAATTATTAGGGATAAGGGAGTGAGGAGTGAAAATTTTTAATTCCTCACTCCTCCTTCCTAATTCCTAATTCAGTAATGTCCTCCGTTGTCCAAAAATTGGAAGTACTCGCGAACAGCACTTGAAAGCGGCGTAAATCTTTCTCTGTAACCTGCGTTTGTAAGTTTGCTCATGTCGGCTTGAGTAAAATTTTGATACTTGCCGATAAGTTCGTCCGGGAAAGGCGTGTACTCAATTTTTCCGTAACCGAGAGTGTCGATGACAGCTTTTGCGACTTCATTAAAAGTGTGAGCCTGTCCTGTGCCGCAATTATAAATTCCATTCGGCAAATTATTTTCCATGCACCACAAATTAACTTTCACCACATCTTTAACGTAAACAAAATCGCGTTTCTGTTCGCCGTCCTTGTAGCCGTCAGTTCCTCTGTAAAGTTTAATAAATTTTCCGCCGAGTTTCATTCGCTTGTAAATTTGGTAGAAAATCGAAGCCATTTTATCTTTGTGCTGTTCTTGAGGACCATAGACATTAAAATATCTCAAGCCGATAATTTTGCTCCGAGAATCTTCCATAAATTGTCTGACATATCTGTCGAACATCAATTTTGAAAAGGCGTAGGGATTTAATGCGCTCTCACATTCCTCAGACTCGCGGAAACCATTTTGCCCCGCTCCGTAAGTTGAGGCACTCGACGCATAAATAAATGGAACTTGCCGATTGATGCAGAAAGTCAGCAAGTCTTTGGAATATTCATAATTCCTCCGCATCATGTAATTTACGTCGTACTCCATTGTGTCGGAGCAAGCACCTTCATGAAAAATTGCGTCGATATTCAAACCAAAAAAGTCACTCTTGGTAAAAGTTTGCAAAAAGTCATCCAAGTGCTGATAGTCGATAAATTTCAATCCGATTAAATTTTTGTACTTTTCGCCCTTGCCCAAGTTATCGACAATCAAAATATCCGTGCGCCCGCGATTGTTAAGTTCGCGAACAATATTGCTGCCAATAAAACCTGCTCCACCTGTTACAATAATCATTTTTCCCAACTCCTGTCCAAAGTTTCCAAAAGTTCTTCGCGACTGACTGCATAAGTTCCAACCTTCGCCACGACGACTCCCGCCGCCAAGTTCGCCAAGTAAGCCGCTTGCGCCGAATCGAGTCCCCCTGCAAGTGCCAGCGCAAAAACTGAAATTACTGTGTCGCCTGCGCCGGAAACGTCGAAAACTTCCTGCGCCTTCGCTTTTATGTGCGAAATATTTTTGCCGTCAATCAAAGTTAATCCCTCTGCCGAGCGAGTGACAACCAAACCTTGCAAATTAAATTCTGCAATAACTTTTTCAGCCGCCGTTTCAACTTCCAAATCTGCGTTTGAAATTTTTTTCGGCAAGACTGCATTTAATTCCTTCAAGTTCGGAGTGATAAAATTCGCGCCGAAATATTTTTTCCAGTCGTCGCCTTTCGGATCTACGACGACAAATTTTTTTCTGCGCCGACATTCAGAAATAATTTCACCGCAAACTTTTTCGGTACAAATTCCTTTTCCATAATCGGAAATTATCAGCGCATCAAAATCTTTCGCAAAAATGTTCGACAAAAATTTTTCTGCGTCCGTGCCTGAAATTTCTGTAGTGTCCTCGAAATCCAAACGCATCATTTGCTGATGTCCGCTGATTACTCTGATTTTTGTCGTCGTCGGCTGAGAATTTTTGATCACGGCAGAAAAATCTATTCCACGAGAAGATAATTTTTTCAGGAAAGTTTCGCCGTGATTTTCAGTTCCAATTCTAGCCGCAAGAAAAGTTTGACAGCCAAGCAAAGCTAAATTGTGAGCGACATTCGCCGCGCCGCCCAAAGTTTCCTTGATTTCAAGAACTCTGTTAATCGGCACGGGAGCTTCCGGAGAAATTCTGGTTACTTCGCCGAAATAATATTTGTCAAGCATCGCGTCACCCGCGACTAAAATTTTTTGCTTGCTTATGTCTTTGCTCACAAAATTTTTTAAAGCGTCGTGATTCAAGAAAAATTTGCCTCCTTCGCGAATTTTAATTATCAGAAACTCTTTTCTTAGTGGATCGTGAACCGAAAACAGGATACAGGAGTTAAGAATGAGAAATTAAACTTTCAATTCCTAACAACTAACCACTAACTGCTCTGGAATTTGTGAATAGAAGTTCTCAAATTATAAATTTTTAGACTGTCTTGGGTCAAGGTAAAATTTTTCTGAAAATTTTATGACAGAATTTATATTTTTTTCTGAAATTTTTTTGCAGGAATTTTTTTCACTGTGTAGAAATGTTTCGGAAATTGAAGTAATATCAGCGTTGCTTCGAGTATTGCAGAAAAAATTTTTCATCCAGGAGGGGATATTTCTATGAGAAAGACAGAGTGCTTGGGAATGATTCTTGCCGGCGGGCAGGGCAGTCGTCTTAAAGCATTGACAAAGACTGTTGCAAAACCTGCAGTTCCTTTCGGCGGAAAGTATCGCATTATCGACTTCCCGCTGTCAAACTGCGTAAATTCCGGCATCACCAAAGTCGGCGTTTTGACTCAGTACAAGCCGCTTGAACTTCACAATTATCTCGGATCGGGCAGTGCTTGGGATTTGGATCGCAACGGCGGCGGAGTTTTTATTTTGCCTCCTTACGCTCGCGAAAAAGGTGCGGACTGGTATCGCGGAACGGCAGACGCAATTTACCAAAACTTGAACTTTGTCGACTTGGCTGATCCTGATTATGTTTTGATTCTTTCAGGCGACCATATTTACACAATGGATTACTCTTGGATGCTCGAGGCTCACAAGGCAAAAAATGCCGACGTGACGATCGGCGTTTTTGAAGTTCCTTGGGAAGAAGCTCCACGTTTCGGAATTATGGTAACGGATGCTGAAGGAAGAATTACAGAATTCCAAGAAAAACCGAAAGAACCAAAATCAAATAATGCGTCGATGGGAATTTATATTTTCTCCAAACCTTTCCTGAAAAAATATTTGGAGGAAGATGGCGTTAATGAAAATTCAAGTCACGACTTCGGAAATGATTTAATTCCGAAAATGCTCAACGACGGCGCGAGACTTTTCTCCTACGCTTTTGACGGTTACTGGAAAGATGTCGGAACGATTGAAAGTCTTTGGCAGGCAAATATGGATTTGCTCCAAGATCAGCCGCCTTTTGAACTCAATGGCGATTGGAAAATTTATTCCTCAAATCCTTCAATGCCTCCACACTACGTCGGAACAAATGCTTCTGTTAAAAAGTCAATGATCACTGAAGGCTCGGAAATTCTTGGCGAAGTTGACAGATCAGTTATCTTTGACGGCGTAAAAGTCGGCAAAGGCGCAAAGGTTACAAATTCAGTAATTTTCCCATTCGCGGTCATCGAGGATGGCGCAGTCGTCGACCACGCAATTTTGGCTCAGGACGTTGTGATTAAAGCCGGTGCAAAAGTCGAAGGCAAGGAATCGGAAATTGCCGTTATCGCTGAAGGCGAAGTAATTGGATAATTAGGAACTAGGAAAGAGGAATGAGAAATTTTAATTATTAACTCCTAATTCCTCATTCCTAATTAGCAGAAAGGGGTGCTTTGCATTGAAAACAGTGGTGGGAATTGTAAATCTTCAAGAAAGCAATGATTTGCTCAGAGAGTTGGCGGCAACACGTGCGGTTGAGGCTCTGCCTTTCGCAGGACGTTATCGGGTTGTCGATTTCTCACTTTCAAATATGATTAACTCGGGCATTAACAGCGTTGGTCTTATGTTGCCGGATTATTCGCGCGCAATTTTGGATCACATTCGCTCAGGTAAAGATTGGGATTTGGCTCGCCGTCGTGACGGTTTGACATATCTTCCTGCCGCTCTGCCGGACAGCGATTCGCGCAGAGGCGACTTGAAAGATATTTACGCAAATTTAGATTTTGCTGAACTCAGCGATCAAAAATATGTTCTTTTCGTCAACGCCAGCTACGTTTACAACATCGATTTCAAAAAAGTTCTCGACTTCCACAAAGAAAGCGACGCAGATATTACAATGATTTACAAAACTGTGGACGAAGACAGAGAAGGCAAGACAGTTAAAATTGAAACCAGTACAAACGGAGTTGTCACCGACATTGCTGAAACTCGCGGAATTAAGAAAGGCGAAAAAGCAGTTCTCAGCGCATACCTCATGCCTGTTCCGACATTTGCTTATATCGTTCGCACAACTTATGAGCGCGGCGGACAAGATTTTTTGGTTGACGGAATTATTCGCCACGCAAGCGAACACAAAATTAGCGCATATGAACATAAAGGTTACGTCGCAAGAATCAATTCAACTGCGGCTTACTACAAAGCAAATCGTGACTGCTTGCGTACGGAAGTCTGGGAAGAACTTTTCATGAACAAGGAACGCCCGATCTTCACGAAAGTTAAAGATGAAGTTCCTGTCCAGTACAAAGACACTGCTGAAGTTAAAAATTCGCTCATCGCGAACGGCTGTATCATTCGCGGCAGAGTCGAGAACAGCATAATTTTCAGAGGCGTAAAAGTTGGCAAAGGTGCAGTTGTCAAAGATTGTATTTTGATGCAACGCTGTGACGTTGAGGACGGCGCGAGAGTTGAAAATATGATCTGCGATAAAAATGTAATCATCACTAAAAATCGCTGGCTTAAAGGTGTTGAAACTTTCCCCTACATCGTCACCAAGAACACAAGAATTTAATTCAATTAGGAGTGAGGAGTTAGGAGTGTGGAATTAAAATTGCTCATTCCCAATTCCTAATTGGTAGAAGGAGTGAGGAGTTAGGAGTGGAAAAAATTACTCATTCCTAACTCCTAATTTCTGATTAGCAGAAGGAGGAATTTGCTTGCAGAACACAAACGAAAAAAAAGTCGCAGTCAATAAAGAATTTGAAAAGCTCAAAGAAAATTTGAAAACTCGCTTCATCAGCTCCGCGCATATTATGTTCGGTCGAGATATAAATGAATTGCAAATGTCTGACATTTACAAAACTGTCGCGGCAGTTGCGAAGCAAATTATTTCCGAAAACTGGATTAAAACCAACAAGGCGTACATGGATCGTCAAGTTAAGCAGGTTTACTATTTTTCGATTGAGTTTTTGATGGGGCGACTTTTGAAATCCAATCTTATCAATCTCGGAATCGAGGAAGCGGTCAGAGAAGTTTTTGAAGATTTAAATTTGAATCTTCAAGACGCGATTGAAGAAGAACCCGACGCAGGACTTGGAAACGGCGGTTTAGGCAGACTTGCAGCTTGTTTTATTGATTCAATGGCGGCGCATCGTTTGCCCGGTCACGGCTGCAGTATTCGCTACCAGTATGGACTTTTTGAGCAGAAAATTTTGAATGGTCAACAAGTTGAAATTCCCGATAACTGGTTGCGTGACGGCTTCGCGTGGGAGTACAGAAAACCTGACAAGGCGATCAATGTCAAATTCAACGGCAATGCTTACATGAAAGAACAGGAAGACGGATCGCTCAAACTGGTTCACGAAAATGCTATGATCGTCATGGCTGTGCCTTACGACGTGCCGATCGTCGGCTATCACAATAAAACTGTCAACACTCTGCGCCTCTGGAATGCTGAAGTTAATCGCGACTTTTCAGACTACGGTATGCTCACTCACGACCAGTTGCGCGCCAAAAATGACTACCGCAACTTCGTCGAATCTATCACCCAATACCTCTACCCAGACGACTCCTCCAACGAAGGTAGACGTATGCGCCTAATCCAAGAATACTTCATGGTCTCCGCCGGCGTTCAATCTATCGTCCGTCACTTCGCCCGCTCCGGCTTCAATATCCGCGAATTCGATAAAAAAGTCGCCATTCACATTAACGACACTCACCCCGCTCTTTGTGTCGCTGAACTTATGCGCCTGTTTGTTGATGAGTACGGCTTGGAATGGAACGAGGCTTGGACTATCACCCGCGGTACTGTCGCTTACACTAACCACACTATCATGCCTGAGGCGTTGGAGACTTGGCCTGTCGATATGTTCCGCGCTCTCCTCCCAAGAATTTACATGATTATCGATGAAATTAACCGCCGTCACTGTGAATATATTCGCGCTCGCTACCCCGACAACGTCGATAAACTTCGCGCTATGTCCATTATCGAAAACGGCTTGGTTCATATGGCTAGACTCTCAATCGTCGGCTCTCACAGCGTAAACGGCGTGGCGCGTATCCATTCAGACATCTTAAAATCAACTACCCTTCACGACTTCTACGAATATTGGCCAAGAATGTTCAACAACAAAACTAACGGCATTACTCACCGTCGCTGGCTCATGGGCGCAAATCCCGAACTCGCAGACTTAATCGACAGAACTATCAGCAGCAGAATTTGGCACCGCCACCCCGAACAGCTTGAACTTCTTAATGAAATGGTCGATAACAAAAAATTCCTTGAAGAACTGTCGGAGATTAAACATATTCGCAAAGTCGCCCTCGCCGACTACATTAAAAAACATAATAACATTGACGTTGACCCCAACACGATTTTTGATATTCAAGTCAAGCGCATACACAGTTACAAACGACAACTCATGAATATCTTGCATATCATGTGGCAGTACGAAAAAATTAAAGCCGACCCCAGCTACAACCCGCCCGCTACAACTTACTTCTTCGGCGGAAAAGCTGCACCTGGCTACTTCATCGCAAAGGAAACTATCCGCTTGATTCTGGCTGTGGCAAATAAAATTAACAATGACGCGAGTATTAACGGCAAGCTCAAGGTTGTCTTCATTGAAAATTTCGGAGTCTCCATCGGCGAAATTGTCTATCCTGCCGCCGACGTTTCCGAACAAATTTCTACTGCCTCAAAAGAAGCATCCGGCACAGGCAATATGAAATTCATGATGAATGGCGCAATAACTCTCGGCACTCTAGACGGCGCAAATGTTGAAATTCGCGAGGCAGTCGGCGATGATAATATTGTTATTTTCGGCTTGAAGGCCGGCGAAGTTCTCCGCTACTATGAAACAGGCGAGTACTCCGCGTGGAATGAATTCAACAGCAATGAAAATGTTAAACTTGTCCTGAACAGATTGACTGACGGCTCTTACGGTCATTTCCATTCCCTTCGCGACTACTTCTTCCAAGGCAACGACGAATTTTTCATCCTTAAAGACTTCAACGCCTATATCGACGCTCACGCAGAAATTTACGCTCGTTATCAAGACAGAATGGGCTGGCTTAAATCTGCCGCTATCAACATCGCCAACTCCGCGCGTTTCTCCTCCGACAGAACCATTGATGAATACGCCAACGAAATTTGGAACATTGAACCTTGCAAAGTCCAGTAAGTACATTTACTAATTAGGAATGAGGAATGAGGAATGAAAAAATTCCTAACTCCTAACTCCTAACTCCTCATTGAAAAAAGGGGGCGTGAATTTGTGAAAACTTCAAATCTTGACGAATATGGCTTATATTTGTTTCATCAGGGAACAAATTTTCACGCATATGAAATGCTCGGCGCACATCTTGCCGAGCAGGACGGTAAAAAAGGCGTACGCTTTGCAGTCTGGGCGAAAAATGCCAAGTCTGTAAGTGTAGTTGGTGACTTCAACGGCTGGGACAGTCGCGTTCACAGAATGATTAGACTTGACGACGGCGAGACGTGGGAGATTTTTATTGAAGGTGTCAAGGCAGGTGCGCTTTACAAATACTCAATCGAACCACAGTGGGGCGGGCCGCACATTTTGAAAGCTGATCCTTACGGCTTTTACGCAGAGAAAAAACCTGCAACTGCGTCGCGTGTCTATGACTTGGAAAATTATGAGTGGAGCGACGGCGAGTATATGGAAGCGAAGACGAAAGAACCTTCTTATTCGCGACCAATGCTGATTTATGAAGTTCACGCAGGTTCTTGGCAGCGCAAACACAAAAATGAAGGCGACGGCAAAGAAGGTTATCTTTCTTACCGCGAACTTGCAGACAAGTTGATTGCTTACGTCAAGAAAATGAACTACACGCATATTGAGTTTATGCCTCTTACCGAACACCCCTTCGACGGTTCTTGGGGCTATCAAACTACAGGCTACTATGCAGCTACAAGCCGTTACGGCGAGCCGGACGACTTCCGCTATCTCGTGGACATGGCGCACCGAAACGGCATCGGCGTCATCATGGACTGGGTCCCGGCGCATTTCCCGCGCGATGATTTCGGCCTGGCCGATTTCGACGGCGAGCCGCTCTACGAGCACCCGGATCCCCGCCTGGGCGAGCATCCCGACTGGGGAACCAAGATATTTAACTACGGCAAGACCGAGGTCAAGAATTTCCTGATCGCGAACGTGCTCTACTGGGCGCGGGAATTTCACGTGGACGGCATCCGCGTAGACGCCGTGGCCTCGATGCTGTACCTGGATTATGGCAAAAAGGACGGCCAGTGGCTGCCCAACGAGGACGGGGGCAACAAGAATTATGAAGCCATCGAGTTCTTCAAGCACCTCAATTCCGTGGTCAGGGGATCCTATCCTTCTTTCCTGACCATCGCGGAGGAGTCGACGGCATGGCCGAAGATCACCGGCCGCGTGGAAGACGACGGACTGGGCTTCTCCTTCAAGTGGAACATGGGCTGGATGCATGACTTCTGTGAATACATGAAGCAGGACGCATATTTCCGCAAGGGCGCACACAACCTGCTGACCTTTGCCATGTCCTACAACAGCGCGGAGAATTACATCCTGCCGCTTTCGCATGACGAGGTGGTTCACCTCAAGTGTTCCATGGTCAACAAGATGCCCGGCTATGAGGTCGACAAGTATGCGAACCTCAGGCTCGGCTACACCTTCATGATAGGACACGAGGGCAAAAAGCTACTTTTTATGGGCCAGGAATTTGGCCAGGAGAGGGAATGGAGCGAAAAGAGGGAGCTTGACTGGTTCCTGCTCGACCGCGAATACAACCGCGGAATGCAGACCTACGTCAAGGACCTGCTCGAAGTCTACAACAAATATCCCTGCCTGTACCGTATAGACAACGACTGGGCCGGCTTCGAATGGATGAACGCCGACGACGCCGACAGGAGCGTGTACAGCTTCGTGAGACGCGACGAGACCGGCAAGAACAACCTGCTCTTCGTGCTCAACATGACCCCGATGAGATGGGAAAATTACTGGGTACCCGTTCCGTCCAGGAAAAAATTTAAGCTTGTGCTCAATTCTGACGATAAAAGATATGGCGGAAACGGAAATGCGGTGCCCGAGGACGTGCCCGCACAGGTAGGTGAGTGCGTGTTCCAGAAATATCATCTGGTGATAGATCTGGCCCCATACACTGCTTTAATTTTTAAATTCTGACGAATTTAAAAATTAAAGCCCGTAAAAAGTTTGAAAGGACATGATATGGAAAATTTAGGTGATACTCAATTCATCAGCGTCGGTAAGGAACAGGAAACGGGCGTAAAGATCGTCCTTTCCACGGTATATGAGGCGCTGACCGAGAAGGGATACAATCCCGTCAATCAGATAGTGGGATACATCATGTCGGGAGATCCCACCTACATCACCAGTCACAAGGCGGCCCGCAGCCTGATCATGAAGGTTGAGAGGGACGAGCTCGTCGAGGAATTGCTCAGCGAGTACATCCGCACCAAGGGCTGGGACGCGAAGTAAGATGCGCATAATGGGATTGGACTATGGGTCCAGGACGATGGGGGTGAAGTCTACCAGCACGGCAATGGGTTCGCCCGGAACAGTCCACCTGCCGACCCTCACTTTGAGTCCGCTCTCCTTGGCAAGCCATTGCCACTCGGCAAAGAGTGACTTGTCTTCGCGGAAATAGGGGCTCTCATGTTCTTTCCAGAAGTCGGGGCCTATGAAGATGATTCTGTCGTTGAACCGTTCCTGCAGGATCCTTGCCCGTGTCGACAGAACGGTGTAGATGCCGCCCACTTTATTGCAAACTTCCCAGCTTGATTCGAAAATATAATCAGGAATAAGTATGTTTTTTTCCATTATTGTTTTTCTAAGCGGCGACAAAGTTAGTCATTTTTTCATGAACAGCACCATGTTTCACGAATATTTTTTGCTTCTCCCTGATTTTTATTGATTTAGTTTGGCTGGCCATTTGTGCTGCCCTGCCGTGCGATTCGACGCAAAACGGCCTGCGATTTGACGCTAATCGCGGCGCAAGCAAATCCTTTTTGCCATGCAGAATGGCCCTTTTTGCTGTGCAGAATGGCCCTTTTTGCTGTGCAGAATGGCCCTTTCTGCCATGCAGAATGGCCCTTTTTGCTGTGCAGAATGACCCAGAATGCAGCACGATAGGGCCGCTATTCTTCGGGCTTTTGCTTCTTTCCGAACTCCGGATCAATCTTGATGAGGGCCGCAACGATGAAGGTGACGGCACAAAACGCCATGACGAGGACGAAGAACGAGCGGTAGCCCATGAGGTCCTTGAGGTAGCCCGACACCATTCCGGGCAGCATCAGTCCGAGATAGGAGATGCCGGTGCAGATGGCATAGTGGGAGGTCTTGAACTCGCCCATGCTGTAGAAGAGCATGTAGAGTGTCAGGGCGGTGAAGCCAAAGCCGTAGCCGAACTGCTCGACGAAGAGGCAGCCACTGATGGTCCACAGGTTGCCGGGCATGGCATAGCTCATGTAGACGTAGACAATGTCGGGCAGCGTGATGGCCATCACCATTGGCCACCACCAGTGTTTCAGTCCGTCGCGGCTGGCAACGATGCCGCCGATGATGCCGCCAAGGGTCAGTCCGATGAGTCCGACGGTGCCGCTGGCCAGTCCGAACTCCTGTGGCGACAGGCCCAGGCCGCCCTCGCTGCCGGGGCGCATGAGGAAGGTGGCGCTCATCTTGGTGAGCATGGCTTCGGGAAAGCGGTAGAGCAGCAGGAAGAGCATGGCCATGACCGTGGCGCGCAGGGGCAGCTTGGTGAAGAAGGTTCTTAGCGTCTCGGCGAACTTCTCCATGGAGAACTGCCGCCGGGGCTGCGCCTCGCCGCCGTCGTCGCCCCTGTTGGGAAACTCGTTTCTGGGCAGGGCGTAGGAGTGATAGAGCCAGAGCGCAATGAACAGGCCCGTCATGGCATAGAAGACGAGGCTCCAGGTAAAGGCCTTCTGCTCGCGGAACACCAGCTGGAGCATTCCTGCG
>CALEPR010000032.1 GCA_937910665.1 uncultured Selenomonadales bacterium | reverse complement strand
GATAAAAATGACAATCGGTGAATCACTTAAAAGATTTAGAAGTGAATTTAAACTTTCACAGTCACAAATTTCAAATTCCATTGGAATAATGCAACAGGCTTATGGCAGATATGAACTTGATAAAAATATTCCTTCGGCAGAAATGATTATTAAAATTGCCGACGCTTACGGCGTTTCTACTGATTATTTGCTCGGCAGGTCTGATACTCCGAAAATTCCTGCAGTAAGCGATGCTGATAAAACGTTGGTTGACGCTGTTATCGCCTGTGATCTTGCTCTGAAAAATGCTCTCAAGCAACACCGATCTTCCCGCAATTCTTCATCGTAATCATAATTTTTTTATCCCACTGCTCTCTTTCTGCCTTTTCCCCTTCCACCTTTCAATCCCTGTCCGCCTTCTTTTCATCTGCCTAACTTCTTCCGTTACTCCGTCTCCCCCGAACTCAACAGGTTGGCGGCGGCTTCAACAGCCTGCCGCCACTGTTGCTAATAGATATACAATATCTATATGATCTAAGCGTTTTTGCCGCTGTCGATTTTTCCGCGTCACAATGCGGCTTCAGCCCACTTTTCGGGTTTTTTAAAATGCCCAATATCAACATAGCAAATGCCCAATATCAACATAGCCCGTCACTACGCCATTCTCAATTAGCGATAGAGTATTCTCAATTAGGTTGGAACTTGACGGCGTGAATAGCGTTACCTTTTTTGGTGAACTCAAAGGTTTTAATCACCTGTTTGCTGACTAAATGCTCAAGAAAAATTTTGATATAGTCGCGAGCATTCCGTTTTTGTTTTGCGCCGTCAATCCTGCACTTCTTGAAAATATCCTCAAAGGTAAGAGTAGGCGACAGTTGCTTATGAAGTTTAATTTCCATAACGCGACGCATAATGTAGTTTTTCAACGTGATAATCATTGGAGTATTTTGTTGGTTAGGAACGTCAAGCAATTCAACGTCGTAAGTGATAAGCTGTTTTTTGAGATTGGCAAGAGTCAAAAGCGGACTTTCGCGGTCAAAGAAGATAGCGTCGGTAACTTGTCCGTTGACGGAGATTTTTATTCTGTAGCAAGGCAAAATAGCTGACTTAGTAATTTCCACTGTCTCATCGCTTTCGATATACTTAAGTTTCTCGAAAGCATCAAGGACGATAGGGTCGTAGGAAGTGAACATCAGCTTATCGATGCTTTGAATAATGGCGGCGTATTGGTTGGAATGGGGCATATACCTTTCACTAAAGCCTTTGTTGGACTTACCGGTTAAGCCTCTGTAAATCATAGCGGGAGTGACATAGAAATTGCCAATAACCCAGTTAGAAACGCAGACGCTAAGAACGGCGCGGTCAAATTCAGTAAGCGGCGCGAAATTGGAATAGCCAAGTTCGTTAGAGATAATGAAGCCGCTTTTAACTCTGCCGTATTTTTTGTGATTTTTCTTTTCGGTGACGTTAGCTTTAACACGCTGTTCGACAAGCTGACGATAAGTCTCGGGGGTCAAGTTGAAGATAATCTTAGTAGCTTTGTCGTTAAGTTCGATGCGCTGGGTAGCAGGATAAACCTGCACATTCTTGATTGTTCCAATGACGTTTTGGAAATTAAAATTTTCCATAACAAAAACCTCCTAAAAATTAACATTATTATTGGACGATACATTGTCCGCGAAGTCGCCTTCAAGGCAGGGGACAAAATAATCGTGTTTTGCAAAGTAATGGAAGAAGCAGTCATAGATATTGCCGGAGCGATTTTTCAAACATTTAAGTTGAAGTTGACGCGGATTTTGTTTCTTAGCTTTGTCAACTTCTTGTCGAACAGTGGAAACGTCGACAAATTTTTTGAATTTATTGAGGACGTTTAATTGAAGACCCCAGATAACGTCGGCAGTATATTCAATGTTCCCGCTTTCCTTGAAGGATTCAAAAGAAATTTGTTGAGAATAATTCTGCCGGTTAAGACTGCTGATAACAATGAAAGTGGTGTTAGTGTCGCGCTGAAAGACTTTGAGTTTGCGAACAATATCATCAATGCCGTTTTTAGTATTGTCTTTGCCGTGCGGAATAATTTGCAGGTAGTCAATGAAAACGACAGGCGATTTAGCGTCGGAAGTGCAAATAGGACGAAGAATTTTCAGCAAGTCATTGATAGATTCGCCGTGAAGTTCGATAATGCGTAAATCAAAGTCGGCAGATTGATTGTCGGCGATAATATTGTCCAATTCTTTAGTCCAACCGCCGCGCCGAATATCAGCGGCAGATAAATTTGTGTGAGGATTGCGTTTGAAAAGTTCGCGAGCAACGGATTTAGTGAAAAGTTCCAACCTACTCATTTCATAGGAGCAAAAGATACAAGTTTCACCGCGCCGCGCCAGTTGTTCTGCCATTTGATAAGCAAAAGTAGTTTTTCCTGCGGCAGGAGTTGCACCAAGAACATAAAGCCCTGCGCTGAAAATTTGGTGTTCGTCGATATTGTTAAAGCCAGTTTTGCGGCTGTTGTAAGTCATAGCCTGTGCAATTTCAGTTTTAAAATCCTGCACGAAAAAGTTTTTGAAAGTAGAAAACTTGGAGACATCGTCCAAAGAATTAAAAGCAGAAAATTCAGTAGAAACAGAATCAATGATATCACCGACAGATTTAATGCCTTTTTGAGCGTCTTCGCGAATAAAATCAGCGATATCAATCAAGCGGCGCAGTTCAGCTTTTTCCTTGATAACTTTAGCGTGAGTGGTGATATGGACGTTGGTAAAAGCCCATCCACCAATGGCGAGCGCATACTTTACACCAATTTTGTCGAGTTCGTCGGACTTTTTAAGTTCCTCGACGACGGACAGGAGATTAGGTTCAATGCCGCGTGCGTAAAGTTCGACAATGTGATTGAATAAAATTCTGTGTTCTGGACGATAAAAATCATCTGCCGACAAAATAGCAGTAACGGCAGGAATTTTTTCACCGCCGCGAATAAGCATAGCCGACAAAACCTGCTTTTCCATTTCAACATTGTTTGGTATTGCGTTTTCATTAAAAATCATATATAATCACCTCGAAATTAAAGTTTTCCAGTGTCCGCGCAAGCGGATTTTTTGCTTTTATGGCGAAGTATGAAAATGCGCCTGAAACGCCCCAGAATTGTCTACAACGCGTTTTTATGGTTCGCACAAGAAAACCTTCATAAAGCCGGCATAAACGCCGCAAAATCGATTCTACGGCGTTTAACGGCACACTCGGACTTATCTCAAAAGCGGAAATTGCCCTGCCGTGAGTTGTAACATTTCCGCGCCTTTGCTCAGCACATTTTCTTCAATTTCTTTGTAGTGCAAATTTGCCGCAATACCATTTGTCAAAATCCTTGCAATCATTTCTTCTGCCATTGCGCAAATTTTCAGTTGTTTTGCATTTGCCAACTCTCTGCAACCGTGCGGAATACCTGCAACATTATTTGCCAACTTTGAAAATTTCGCATAAATTCTGCCGCGATCGCGTTTGTCGCCTTGCTTTTTGGCGTAAACTATGTACATTTCATAAATACCTGTCGCGTCCTTGCGAACTTTTACCTGTGACAGTCTGACAGCTTGACGTTTCGGAACTTCGCCGACTGAATAGCCGCCTGTTTTGCGAATTGACGGAATTACTTCATTTCCAATCCACTTTTGAAACTTTATAGCGAAAGGATTATCAGCTCTCATAGCAAGCAGATAAAAAATATTTTCAGGAATAAAATCATCAGCTTTGACTTTCGGCTTGTAGTCGAAACTTTTCAGCAATTTCCGCACAATGTCCCACATAATGGTTGGAGTGCCTTTTTTGTCATAGGTGACAAAACCCAAGCCGTTGACGCTATCTTCAAGGCTGAAATAAATCGTGTTGCTTTCGTCAATGTAGCAACGCATATTGCCAACTTTCTTGTCGGTGAAAAGCTGTAATGCTTGCATCAATCGTCATCCTCCTTAAAAACTCTTGCAAAGTCTTTTACACGCGCCGCCATTTTGGCGTAAGCTCCAGAATCATATTTGTAGTAATAAGCCAACGCTTGACTGATAAACTTTGAATAAATGACATCTTCAATTTGCTCTGCAATGCTGTCGAACTTCTGAATTAACACCGCAAATTTTGAAATTTCATCATACTTTGCTTGAAGTTCTGCCAACTGATTTTTGTTTGATTCATAATCTGCGGGAACTTGAACCTCAATAGGTTTTTCAGTCAACTGCTTTTGCAACTGCGCAATTTTAGTTTGAAGTTGTTCGCGCTCCTTTTTCAGCGGCTCATAATCGTCGGGAAGTTTTTCAATAGGCGTTTGATTTTTCAGCTGTTCCTGCAAATTATTTTTTTCGACAGTCAATTTGTTAATCGCGTCGCGCTTGTCGTCGTAATTTTTCTGCAGGATTGAATTTTTGCGCTCCAATTCTGTCTTGTCGCTAAAAAGATTTTCGACTTCGGATTTTTGCTTTTCAAAGTCGGCTTTCCACTTTGCTACTTCTTCGCGCAGATTCTTAACAGTCATATCCTCAACTGGTGTACCTTCTGCCGCTTTTTCCGCGATAAATTTTTCTTCTTCGCCTTTCGGCAGCGACAACATCGCTATCATTTGTGTAGAGTTCAAATCCGAAATCAATTTCGTTTTTCCAAATCGTTCAGCAATTCTCATAAAATTTTGTGCTGTACGTTCTGTGAGATTAAAATTAACTTCAAGCCAATTTTGCCAATCGCCGTGAGCGACAAGTTCTTTCGCCGCGATAAGTCGTTTGCCTATTTCGATTGTGTTTTGTCCCCACTGATTGACGTAAAATTTAATTTCGACAGTCAACTGATTTAAATCGCTCGGCAAATTGTTTTCCGTGTTTGTTAAATCTGTCATTTTAATTCACCAACTTCTTAAAAGTTTTGCTCGGCGTAAAAACAGGCACATTACGCGCAGGAATTGTCAGCTCTTCGCCGGTTTTCGGATTGCGACCTTTGCGCTCCGCTCTGCCAACGACTTTAAACTTGCCGAAACTGTAAATCTCGACTTCGTTGCCGTTCGCCAGATTTTCTTGCACAGTATCAAAAACCGCGCTGATAATGCGGTGGAGCTTAGGAACATTGCCAACTTTCGCCTCTACCTGTTCTACAAGTTCCTTTTTTCCAATCGTTTCTGACATTTTCGATTCTCCTTTGAAAAAAATGCGAGCTATCCTCTTAAAGCTCGTGACAACCGCTCCCTGTCACTTAGCGGCTGTTCCAATTTTAAGAGGTTAATTTTTAGAACGGCATATCATCATCGTCCGCAGGTTCGCTTTCCAATCCATTGGCGACTGATTGTTTGTTGTCCGACTTCCTGTCCATAAATTCAATGCTTTCGACGATAACGTCAACTGCGTAATGTTTAACGCCGTCTTTGTCGTAATTGTTATTTTTCAATCTGCCTTCGACTAAAATTTTACTGCCTTTGCTAAGATACTTGGCGCAAAGTTCGGCAGTTTTTTCCCACGCAACCAGATTGAAAAAGTCGGTAGTTTGTTTGTCGCCGTAGCCTTGATTTACTGCGATACTCATTCTTACAAAAGCTTTGCCGCTTTGCGTGTACCGAATTTCCGGCTCTTTAGTCAAGTTGCCGCTTAAGTAAATTTTGTTCATTGTGTCACCTCCAATTTTTGTGCTTGTTCACTATCTATTGGTAAAAAAAATATCTTCAACTGTGCTATTAAGAATTTCGGATATTTTTTTCGCGTCTTCGAGTGTCATTGTTATTTGACCGCGTTCTTTTTTGCTGTAAGT
>CALEPR010000031.1 GCA_937910665.1 uncultured Selenomonadales bacterium | reverse complement strand
GCCCTTTTCGATAAATTTTGATTTTTAATTTTTTTCACTTACACAAATCTATTGATACAGCCTTATAACAAAAAAAAAGTAGACAACTCCTTTTTTTGAATTGTCTACTTTTAATTTACTGACTCAAACAAATGCTGTGATAATTTTTTTTTGTGGAAATTTTTTTTACTGTTTAAGTTGAGCCGCAACTTCCGCTGCAAAATCTTCTTGTTTTTTCTCGATACCCTCGCCGAGTTGATAACGTGTGAAGTTCAAAACTTTTACATCTTTCAAAATGTCTTTGACAGTTTTTTCGTTGTCTTTGACAAAAATTTGTTCAACAAGGCAAACTTCTTTGTAAAATTTGTTTATGCGACCTTCAACCATTTTTTCAACAATTTTTTCCGGCTTGCCTTCTTCAAGAGCTTGCTTGCGGAGAATTTCTTTCTCATGTTCAAGTTCAGCCGCGTCAACTGAATTTCTGTCGATTGCGGAAGGATTCGCCGCCGCGATCTGCATCGCAACATCTTTGCCGAGCTCGTGACTGCCGCCGCTGAGTTCGACCAAAACGCCAATTTTCCCGCCCATGTGAATGTAACTTGTAATAATTCCGTCAGTAGCATATTTCACAAAGCGACGAACAGAAATTTTTTCGCCGATAGTCGCGGTTGCCTCTGTCACCAAGTCGGCAACAGTTTTGTCGCCTTCAATTTTGCTTGCACCCAGTGCATCAATGTCAGCAAAATTATTTTTCGCAACATGTTCAGTAACTTTCTTTGCAAGGGCGCGGAAATTTTCATTGTTCGCAGTGAAGTCGGTTTCGCAGTTGACTTCGACAAGCGCACCAAGTTTTCCGTCGTCCGAAACAAAAGCAGTGACCGCTCCTTCTGCAGCAATTCGCCCGGATTTTTTCGCCGCCTTCGCAATTCCTTTTTCGCGAAGGTAGTCGATAGCCTTTTGCATATCGCCGTCAGTTTCAGCCAAAGCCTTTTTACAATCCATCATACCTGCGCCGGTTTTTTCGCGCAAATCTTTAACCATTCCGGCAGTTACCTGTGCCATTTATCAAAACTTCCTTTCAGTCGATTTTAGGTTTTAGGGGTTAGAAAAAAAAACTAACAACTATTCCTTATCTTCTTCGCCGTCTTCAGCGTCTTCGGAACTTTCCGCGCCTTGATTGCCTTCCATAATTGCGTCAGCCATCGCCTGCGTCAAAAGTTTTACGGCGCGAATTGCATCGTCGTTGCCGGGAATAACATAATCAATTTCATCAGGATCGCAATTTGTATCCACGATTGCGACGATAGGAATATTAAGTTTGCGAGCTTCGGCGACTGCAATTTTTTCCTTGCGCGGATCTACGACAAAAAGTGCGCCCGGCAATTTGTTCATTTCTTTGATGCCGCCGAGATATTTTTCAAGGCGTTCCATTTCGTGACGAAGTTGCATAACTTCCTTTTTGGTAAGAACTTCAAAAGTTCCGTCCGTTTCCATCGCCTCAAGTTCTTTCAGGCGGCGAATACGTTTTTGAATTGTCTGGAAGTTTGTCAACATTCCGCCGAGCCAGCGTTCATTGACAAAAAATTGTCCTGCGCGAACTGCTTCCTCTTTGACTGCTTCCTGCGCTTGTTTTTTTGTTCCGACAAACAAAACTGTTTTGCCTTCCTCAGCAACGCTACGAATAAAATTGTAAGCCTCATCGACTTTGCGAACTGTTTTCTGCAAAGCAGATTTTCTATCGTCTGCTTGCTCACTCGTGCATTTTCCAGCTCCGTCAGAAGACGATGTGTGAGCAATGCGGAAAGATACGCTTTTGTGCGCTCCTGTGACGAAACAAAAGTCTCGTCGATAGCGTTCAACTGATGTTCAAGTTCTGCTGTCAAAACGGATTCGTCTTCCGCAGTGCTGTAGCCGCTCCGTATAAAAACAGCCACCGTTTCTAGCAATGACACTTCCTCGCCTTCCGCGTTTTTTGCCTGTTCGGGAATCGTCTTTGTTATTTCATTGTAGCGCACAAGTTCTGCGATTTTCTGTGCCGAACAGCCAATTACGGTAGCGAGTTTTTCTTGTGTCCGTGCATCAGAAATATCTTTGCCACACGACACTTCATAGCGAATCATCTGCTTTAATTTGCGCCGCTTGTTTTCGGGAAGCGTGATGTTCCTATATTCCTGCACGGAATTTCGTTCATTTGCTCGCTTGATTTCCAATTTGAGTGCGACAGAAAGGTAGTCCACAAATTCACCGCTTTTACTGTTAGCATTTGAAACGCACCTGTTCACGCACTGCATAATCTCAATGCCAGCCGTCTTGACTTTTGCAGTACCGAATTTTAGGTTTGCCCACCGCCACACCGCATCGGTCAGTTTTGTGC
>CALEPR010000030.1 GCA_937910665.1 uncultured Selenomonadales bacterium | reverse complement strand
GTAAAAATAAAAATTACAAGCCGAACAACTGGCAAATTAAACACGTCGCCGCTTTTCTTGATTTAATGACCGTTTTGACCAATGACAGCCGTTTTGTTGAATCTTATAGCAATCACTTGAAAGGAAGTGTGCTTGATATGACTATTCCATTCTTAGATGAAGTTGAAAATCGAGGTATCGAAAAAGGTCGCGCCGAAGGTCGTGATGAGGAACGTAATTCCATTGCTATCAATATGCTTAAAGCTGGATTGCCCTTTGACCAAATCCAAAAATTTACAAAACTCACTCTAGATAAAATCCATGCTTTAGCGCAATCTCTCCATTCTTAATTTTTTTGGTAAACTATATATAATAGTCTAGAGCATATCAAAGGTGTTTCTGAGCCTGTTAAATTAAATGTATGCAAGTATTGAAATGATTCGCGAATCCTTTTACAAGTGATTTTGAAAAAATTTCTAAAATTTTCTCAGGGTAAGTGCGGTTGTTTACTTACAGCTTCTAAATTGAAAAAAGAAACTATTTTTTGTTGAATTTTTAAATTTTGTATGATAAAATTTAAAAATTCAAAGGAGTAGAGGATATGGAAGAAAATGTTGTTACTGCGGCTGGTGACATTTTAGTACCCTATGATGATGTCGATGTCAGTTCGGATCGTTCACCAGAAGTAATTGCTAGAGAAATAAATTTTTTGCTTGCACGAACTAAACAAAATTTTATTGAAATTGGTAATCTGTTATTGGAAGCGAAGAAACAAGTTAAACACGGTGAATGGGAAACTTGGCTTAAAGAAAATGTTTCTTTTTCGCGTCAGACAGCTAATAAATTTATGCAAGTCGCACAACGTTTTTCAAATGTCGCGTCGACGCGACATTTGAACTCAGCGCAAATGTTTGAGTTGTTGCCATTGCCGAAAAAGCATACTGATGACTTTTTTGCTGAAAAAAATAATGCTGGCATTGCTTTGGAAAAACTTACTGAAAGAGAATTGAGGCAGGAAGTTAAGGCTTGGAAAGAAAAATTCCGTTCTCCTCGCAAGCCTAATGAAAATGTTACTTCAGATACTCCTGCTGAAAATAACACTGTCATTGTTCATTCAATAGATAAATTTTTTAATGACGGACTTGCTTTGGTTGATAACAATAATTTTGTTGATAGTATTATCGAATATGCAAAAGATAACCAAGAACAAATCAAGCGTAATATTGAAAAAATTATTACTGCTCTCCAGTCTGCTAACAATTCTATTTAAAAAAGTATCCTGATTGTTTATTACAATCGGATACTTTTTTTGCAGATTGTTTTTAGACTTCCAAATTACGCGTCGACGCGTAATTTGAACTTGATAGAAATTTTTAAATTCATATTATTAAAAGTTGTGAAACTTTGTCTACGGTAGAAATTTTTTCTACAAATTGATTTATGTCGAAGGTGAGTATATCAATTTTGTATTTCATTTTTTGCCACTCTGCGGCTTCAATGGTGTCGGCATGTATAGTGGGCGCGACAAACACTGAAAAAGATTCTTTACGCTTTTTTGATTTAGCTTCGCGCAGATGTCGGCTAATTGGAATAATTTCATTGTTTACCTGGTCGGCTCTGCCACACGTTAAAGTGACTTCAAAATAGCTATCATAATCTGAATCATAACATTCAATGTCCGCAAGACCGCCAGACGCAGTAAAAGTCGGCAAGCCTTCATCATCTACAGCATAATTTGGATTTACGTCCAAGCCTTCAAAATTTTGTACCAAAGCTACACTGGCTAAAAATTCCAGTCTTGTTGGAGCGTTGATGTAACGTAAAACTTTATCGGTACTCTCACGCCGTGAACAAACAGCTAACAATTCTTTTTTAATAAATTCTTTGCTATTTTCATTTGCGTAACGGTACAAGGTGCGTTTTCTGACATCTGAAAAATCAATCTCTGTGTGCTGTTCCAGTTTGATAATTTCGCTGTCAATCGTCCCCATGTACTGTATGTAGTCGTCTTCTGTTTCAAATTTTCGATAAGTTGAATAGTTGTTAATGACATACTCGGCAGTGTCTTTTTCAAAACTATTTATGTCAAGAAATCTACCGTTGCCACGCAGTGAAAGCAGTCCCGACATTCTCATCTTGCGGATATATTCATCAACTGCCTCACGACAAATTTTATCCAATTTGAAATAGTTTTTGTTGTCACTTTCGAGGATTGACAAACATTTTTCATATATAAATTCTTCCGAGTAGTTGAAACCTTTTGACTTCCGAATATTTTTTATGTAGCGATAAACTTTTTCAGCGTCGTTATCTCGCCAACAAATTAAAATAGGAAGTTCACCGCGATAAAGACCGGCATTATTTTCTTCAACGTCATCATGGAAATATTTTAGCACTTGCAACAAAAGTGGTAGCGAAGCGTTGTCATTTAAATTGTGTCGCAATGGATTATTTGTCTGATCCTTCATCAAAGAGTTAAGAAATACTGCTTGGATTTTCTTTTCATTTCTAGGTTCTTCCAAGTAAGCGTCAACAATCATGTGACCTGTAGAAGTCACTTGAATAGGCTTGTTCATTGAGTAGTTAATAAGCCCAAGTTCTTTCAAAAATTGTACCAAGTATCGAAACGCGAATCCCAGCCATAGTCAAAACCTCAAAAGACAAGATACATCTGAGAAACTGCGGAATCCTTTCGGGATTTCTGATCGTTGTTGAAAAAGATAATGGCTTTGCTCTGCTCACTCTCATAATTTGTTACAAAAACCTCCCTTGAATCTGTTTTAATAGTGTTATCGTTGAAACTTATATAATTGCTGTTGATGTCATAAGTCAAATATTTTTTAGACCAGTCGAGAAAAATATTATTCACTGCGCCTTTGTGGGCAATAAGATTTGTAATTCCGAATCTAATTCCTTTTCTGTCGAGAGCGTCCAAACATTCACACAAGCGCAACTCCTCAGACAAATTCCCGTGCTTGTTATACTCTGAATCACTTATCAAATAGGGCTGATCTACATAAACATAAGAATCTTTATCCAATTCAAGTTTATTTATAAATTCTGCGAAGTCCAAGTTATAAAATGTTATGTTGTTATTCGCCATAAAATTTAAGTAGTGACAAATTGCGTCATAAACATTTTTGTTGAAGTCAACATTACCGACAGGCAAATTAAATTGTCCTGCGCGATTGAATCTGATCATGTGATTGAAACCATAAATTAAAAGCAAGTACAAAATTAACATGTCATGATTTTGATTGAAGTCTGCGCGAAGTTGAGAATAAGCAGCTTTGTTGTAGTGTGCGTAGTAAGTTTTAACATATTTTTTCTTAAGTTCGTCAGGGACAAAAATTTTTCTGAAAGAGCAGGACAAGCCGTAATTATCAATCAGCTTGTAAAGTTTTTGAAAGAGTTCATCGGCGTTGTTTTAGTATGAAGATAAAGTCTGATGTAAAGCCACCACATAAAAATCAATGTCATTGACAATATATCGGTCGGCAGATGTATTCAGAAAAGAACTTCCGCCACCTGCAAAAGGTTCAACATAAGTAGAAATTTTTTGCGGAAATAACTGTCTAAGCTGTTGCATTAACTTATATTTGTCGCCTACATAAAAAAATGGTGAGCGAATAATTTTTTGATACATTTTAAATTCCCCATTTGTAAAAAGTGAATTTTAGAATTTTAATCCGTGAAAAAGTAAAATTTCAAAAATTTTAAGCTGTAAAAAGTGAAATTTAAGATTTTAACTCCTAAAAATTCAAAATTTCAAAAATTTTAGGTTGAAAAAAATAAATTTCAAAAAATTTTATCCTTGAAAAAGTGAATTTTAAAATCTGACCTCAGTAATAAATAAAATTTCTTTATGATTGACATTATCAGTTTTACCGGCATTAAATCTGCTGTGCATTTTCTCAAAAATTTTAGTTTTTCCTCTATTGTCGAGGATTTTTTTTATTTGTTCCAGCGTAATTTTGTTTCGTGACGATGAACTTTTTGAATCATAGGTGTTGTTATAGGTGCAAACAATGTATCTAGCTTGCAAGTGATTTATTAAATCTTCAAACACAATCGGCGCATTTACCTTGCAATAATCAGACATATTTTCAAGCGGAGGTTTCATGGCTGTACCTGTCAAAGTCGGTTTGTTCCACTTAACAATATTTTCCATGACGTGATAAAACCTTGAATATTGCCTACTGTTGTAAGGCGGGTCAACAAAAGCAATATCTGCGGAGATTTTGCGAACCAATTTGTTTGAATCCGTGCGGTATATTTTGACATTGGCATTGGTTTGAATCGGTTCAATTAACTCAAATTGAAAGTCAGAAGTTGGTTGCTTTTTAATATAAGCGTCATAGTGACCGACAGTATTGGCGCACCTATCGAAGGAATACAAAAGCGAAGCCAGTAGAATATTAAATTCTTTTTCATTCAATGCACCGAAATTGTAAGCGTTTTGAATTTCCTCGCGGATATAACCAATCAATTTAGCGTCGTTATAGTCAAAATATTTGTCGCCATAGTTCAAAGAAACATAATTATCACTCAAAGAGAATTTATCGATAGCAGTAATTTTGTCTGTGAACTGTTGCAACTTTTGCTGATTGTATTCTGCGCGACTGAAGAAGGCTTTATAACAAACTTCGTTAGAATACAAAAAATCATTGATGATAGCACTGCTCATAACGTCAAGCATTTCTGCAGTTACAACGCCTGTTCCTCCAAAAACATCAAAAAAAATCTCATGTTGAGGACAATTTGCCAAAATTAAATTTTTTATCCAAGTCATAAGTTTGTACTTATTGCCTGTGTAGCGTCTGTTATTTATTTTCAAGAAATTCAACCTCAATTAAAAATCTAAATAAACATCGTCGGGAATAAACAAATCATAATTTGTGTAATATTGGAAACCGCATTTGTAGGAACTTTTGCCATAGCGATTTTTCAAGCAGATTAACTCAATTTCACGCGGATTATTTAACTTTGCTTGTCGCACAATTTCGCGCTTTTCATTGACCGATTTATGTTCAAAGCCGGATTTTGTAATATCCTTCAACTGTAACCCCCAGACAACATCAGCAGTATATTCAATTCCGCCGGACTCCTTGAAACTTTCAAAATCAACAGTGTTCATATAATTCAAGCGATTTAAACTGCTTATGACCAAGAGAACAAGTTTAAATTCAACCTGCAATTTTTTCAGTTTTTTTACATTTTCATCAATGCTTTCGCGAACTCCGGCTTGTTCACTCGGTCGCAAAACTTGCAAATAATCTACTATCACAACAGGCAGGTAGTTATTTTCAGCGATAAAATTTTTTACATAACTGATAACATCATCAATGTTAGTTTCAAAGTTACATTCGATTATGTTTTCATTTTCGCCAACTTCAGCGTACTCATCAATAGTTTCAGGTAGGGAATTGGAAGAATCTCCGCGCATAATTTCAACAGCAGTCAAAATTTTACTCTGTGTCAAATTCCGCGTCGACGCGGAATTTGATTTTTTGCCCGAATCCAAATGTCGCGTTGACGCGACATTTAAATTTTTTTTAGCCATTAAGCGCGAAATACCTTTGCTAATCAGTTCCAACCGACTTTGTTCAAGGCTGAAATACAAGACTTGATTACCTTGTTCTGAAAGTTGATCTGCAAGTTGATGAGCGAAAGTTGTTTTGCCAAGACTGGAAATCGCACCCAAGACATAAAGTCCTGGATACAAAATCATTTCATTATCCAAGTTAGCGTATCCTGTCCGAATTTCCTTGTAACGCTGAAAGTTTTTTATCTCATTGGCAAAAGCAGAACGAATAAAATTTTTCACGTTATCCATAGAACCGCCTTTCAGTAATTTTACATCGTCGCGCCATTTTAACACCAATGCTTTTAAAGATTCAACATCAGCTTTCAAAACATCGTTAGAATCTTTGAACTCCGAAGGCGGATTAACCAACAAGCAAATAATTCCCTGCTGCTCAAGTTCAACCTTGATATTTTCGCCGGTATTTTTTCCTGCAATGTCATTATCTTGGACAACAACAGCAAATTTTGGCTTTTGTGAAAGTTCGCGCAGTTTTTTAGTTCCACTGCCACCAATCGCCACAACCCTTATCGCTCCGACCTGAATTAAAGACAATGCGTCAATTTGTCCTTCTGTCACAAACATTAAATCAGAATTTTTATCGCCCAACTCATACAGAGGCTCATTTTCGCCTTTTGGTTTCAGATAAATTTTTTCCTGAATGTTGCGTGTTACAAAATACTTATCGCCTTCATAGCCAAAAACTATTCTTTGCAATTTTTCATCATAGCCGACATTATTTTTCATAAGCGTTTCAGTCATCAAACCGCGCGACAACAAATATTTTTCGCCGACTGAACCTTTCAAAGCTACTCTAGCCTGCACAAGGTATTTTTTCCTGTCTTCCGACAAATTTTTTTCATCCTCCAAATTGAAAAATTTGCAAGCATAGTTGAACAACTCCGTTCCATGCAAGCCGATCTCCAATTCCAACAAATCCAAAACATCATAAGCCACACCGCAAGAAAAGCATTTCACACGCAAATTTTTTTCATCATACTGCATGGAAGGGTGCAAATCATCATGAGCCGGATTCAGGCACCGAAATTTTTCATCAGGATTTATGCCTTTCAAAATCAAATAATCTTTCAAAAAATTTTTCAAATTTTTATATTCAATTTTATATTCAAAATGCTGAATCATAAAAAATATTCCTCCAATCCACTAAATTTTCAAATTTCAAAAATTGGCGGCAAATTTTGTATACAGTATACACGCGCAAGGATATTTTCTTTGGGACTACCGGTAAGAAGAAAAAGTCTAGCGTAGTTGTTTACTTCGTCTTTTCGCTTTAACTCCATCACACTTTTCTCTTTCCAATTTTTCAAATAATCCATCTCCTACTTTTTGGTTTTTCGCTTTTTTTTCTTAAATTTTTTAAATTTTACTTTTTCCAACTCTAAATTTTTGAAAACTCAAATTTCTTTCACCACCTTCAATCCCTGTTACAACCTTAGGCTTTAAAGGCTCGACGGACTTTTGCAGTTTATCGCTCGGCGGCGGCTTGTCAACTCCACCGGCAACCGCCACTAATACATTAGGTATTAGGTATTAGGAAAAAATTTGAGCTCTGAACCCGCATTCTACCGCCATTTGTGCGATGGAAACACCACACCTTGTAGAAAATTTACCACACCTCGTAGAAAATTTACCACACCTCGTAGAAAATTTACCACACCTCGTAGAAATTTTGAAGTTTAAAATGTTTGTTTACAGTTATGGCGATTTTGTGGCGGTAGATATGGAGATGCAACAAAAAACTCCTGCCAATACAAGCAGGAGCAAACAAAACATATAATGCAAGACGAGGCAATTACTTTTTAATTTTGCCATCGTGAGGAAAGCGAAAAACCATATCCAGAGTTCGCATAGTTGGAATGTTTGCAGGATTATTCGGGTCAGGCAGTTGAATATTTTTGTAGGCAGTGAGTAAATCTGTCTGCTCGCGAAGCAATTCCCAAGTTCTTTTAAAAACTCTGTGCAAAAGTTGTGATCTGTACTTGGAATCTGTTTCATTGAGGCGAACTTCAAATTGAGGATTGCGATAAATTAAAGTACTGGCTTTGATGTGAGGAGTATTGTCTCCAGCTTGTTCAATAACTTGAATAATGATACAGACAAATTCAACAGCCGCTAAATTTCTTTCAAGGACAATGCTTGGTTTGATAAGATAAGAATTGGCAGGCAAGTGGATAAGATCGCCATATTTATCTAAGATAGGCTGTTTAGTACGCTGATTGAGTTTAATTGCCTCTTTGTACATGGTATCAACGACTTTGTTCAAGTAAGGGCTGTAAAGTTCGATGGTATTTGTTTTTGCATCGTAGCCTTCAAAGTGGAAGATAGGGAAATAACTTTTGTCAGGTCTGCCATTGCGCATAATTTGCATAACACCAATTACGTTGTGAAATGAAGACATTTGACCAACGATTGACTGAATAATATTATCGTTCAATTCACCAGAATAGCCGAAATATTTGAGCAAATCCGGCATGTAAATTGTTACAATTTTGGGCAAAGGCTCATGTCTTTTAATAGCTTGCAGGTAATTTTGCAAAATGATGCTGTAGTAAGCGCGAAGCAAAGGCAAACCATTGATGTTGGCGATAGGCTCTTTAGTTTTGAAGTTAGTGATGAGTTCAACCTCACTGATTTTACGCATAACGCCGGTAGGGTCTTCAAAGAAAAGTTTGCCGTCCTGAAATTTCAGATTTTCAACATTGATACTGGGTTGCAAATAAGCGTTGCCTTCAGGTAAAAGACTTAAAGCGTTTTGATAGGGCTTGAAAGTCGGAACAGAAACTTTGTCGGGATAATTATTTAATACATTATCGCCAGCCTTTTTTTTAGTTCTGTAAGTTGTTTTAGAAAAATCGGTTTCTGAATTAGTAATATTGTTGTTCACAGAAATTCTCCTCTCAAATACTCATTTTACAATTTAAATTATAAAATATCAATAAAAAAAGAACGTCCAATAAAGACGTAAAATTAACAAAGTCTATTTGAAAGCGAACCAGCCGTAACTAGTCATTGTGCCATTGTGTTCGGCTGCAATGTCGTAACCGAACTTCTCAAAGTCGAAGTAAGTAAAAGCCCAGCTTGGCAGTTCTAAACTTTCAGCAGTTTCAAAGCCGAGCGATTTAAAATCTTTCACGTCGTGCCAGAGTTCGTACTCACCGTTGCGAATTTTTTCAATAGCCCAGTGAATGTCGAAGACAAATTCGGAAGCGGCAAGTAACGCTGTTTTCTGTTCATCGTTGAAGTTAGAAGGTAAAGCGAAGTCACACATTGAATCACGCTACCTTTCTTTGTGCTTGTTGGCAATCGAAGCAGAGGAATTTACCGAACTTGGATTGAGAATAGTCGGCAATCTTTTGAGAAATAGATTTGCCACAGTCAGCACAATTCAAGGAATGATGAGAAGAAGGCTGAAAATTATTTTTGTTGCCAGTCATAACTTCATCAGTGTGAGAATCAGCCTCAGGGTCATCGCCAGTAGAAATGGCAAAGGAAAGTAAGAAGGCGTATTTAATAGCCATAGTTTGAGCCTTAGCAACGCTTTTATCGCCAGCGTCTTGCCCAGAACCTAGACCTTTAATTTTAACCTGTTCGCCAGAATCAGAATCAGTCAAAATAACAGTAGTTTCAACAGTCGCCAAATTTTCACTGTTGCCTTTTGTCGTCCGTACTTCACGAATCTCAATCAAATTAGTTTCAACGGCAGACATGATTCCGTATTTTGTGAGAGCAGAATTGACAAGTTGGAGAACATCAGCTGCCGTCGCGTACTTGTACTTGTGGAAATCATTCGAGCCGTTTTTAGCGACATGCCCACAATCTTTCATAACCTCGACCAATTTTTTTGCCAAATTTTTCATAAATCTTCCTCCTCGTATAATAAAGTAATGATATTCCCGTCCAGTGGACGTGATATAATA
>CALEPR010000029.1 GCA_937910665.1 uncultured Selenomonadales bacterium | reverse complement strand
CCTGCCTGTTTATTTCCTGCGTTTATTAAATTCCTTTGAAACCCTATAACGCGACGATAAATAAATGCTGTGACTATACACCAAATAATCCATATGCCGATCGCTGCCGCTGTCAATTTCAAACTGTAGTAACACATCAAAATGATGCTCCAGAATGAAAAGATTGTATTAAAGATCGTCGCAACAAATCCGCCGCTTATGACGCTTTTCACTGCTTCCATTCCTGCCATTCGATTGGCAAGTTCACCAGATTGAAATTGTCTAAAAAATTTTTCCGGCAATGTTAATAATCTGCCCCAAAGTGCCGCTTCCGTTGACATATCCAATTTTGTAGAAATTCTCATCATCGCAATTGTGCGAACTATCGAGAGTGCTGCCGTTGTAAAACTTGTCACCATTATGACCTGCGTCACTGTTACTAAGCCCTTTCTGTCTAAAATTGGGATTATATCTTGAAATACAGTTTCGGTAATCAGCGGCATTACAAGCGGAACTAAGCCTGCAATAAAACTGACAACTATAATCGTTCTATAGTCATTTTTCCAGCATTGATTGAACATAAATTTCCATAAATCCATAACTTTCAATCTTCGTGCAGGAAATCCGGAATAACAAGCAAACGCATCTTTATCTATATTTTGTGCAATTTCTTCATTAATTTCTAAGCCGTGAGGATTGGATTTTGTAATCATTTTATATTTATTAGGTTCTACCGGAATTATCGCCGCCAATTCCTTATTTTTGCCGAAATATCCAATCATTACTCCGCTGTCTTGAGTAAACCAGTCTTTAGTTAAGGAAACGAGGCGCATTTGCATATTTCCTTTTTGCATAAGTCGATGAATAAGACCAAGTTGGTCAAGTTTTTTCGTGATGTTTGCTTGTAATGTGATATTTTCTGTCGGCATTGAAAAGGCTTTTGCAATTTGAGTTACGATAAATGTTGCCTCTTCCAATTTGTTGAAGTCGTTTTTATCTTCATCTGCATAAATAATTTCTTCGTCCAAAAGATTTGAAATTGATTCGGATATTAAATGCTGTTTTTGCCTGTTACGGACATTCATTCGCATTGATAATTTCTTATCTTCGGAACGAAAACGCACACCAAGCAGCATTGCAAAAATCTGTTCGTCTTTGCGAAATGCAGCCTCTAAATCCTCAATATTTTCGGTCGAATCTGTATAAAAAGTCCCTGACAACCACCTTTTAAGCATGTCATCGCCGCGATCTGCCATAAGTCTTAGCCATGAGAGTTCGATCAAATTGTAAAACCATTGCTGCATTAACGGCTGCATTTGCTCAACTGTTAAATTCGTTATTGGCACAAATTCTATCTCTGAATCTTCAGCGGCATAAAGCATCACATCTATCCTTTTAAATTCGTCCATTGAGTGAAATGCTGCACCGCCTCTTTCTAATTTCATCAAAAACATTTGCCGAAAATCACTTTTTTTACGAGTTATGGCATAAACTTCAATTTTGCCGGATTTTATATATGCAAATTTATTTTCTTCCTCAAGTCGAAGGCGTTGCCCGGAAAGTAGTTTCATTCAATGCCAGCCTCCTCAGTTTCGCGTTCTTCTATCAGTCGTCGATATGCTCCATTATGTTTCATCATTTCACGATGAGTCCCTCGTTCAGCAATTTGCCCTTTATCAAGCACGATAATTTCATCACAATCGCGAATTGTTGAAAGTCTATGTGCCACGATTAAACAACTGCAACCTCTATAACGAATATTTTCTAAAACTGTTTGCTCAGTCACAGGGTCTAAAGCACTCGTCGCCTCGTCCAGAACTAAAAGTGACGGATTACTTGATAATGCTCGCGCTATTTCCAATCTTTGTCGTTGTCCACCACTAAAATTTAAACCGCCTTCTGCAACTTCCGCTTCATAGCCGCCTTCAATTTTCAATATATCTTCGTGAATACAAGCATCTTTTGCAGCCTGAATTACATCGCTTTGACGAACTGAATCATCAAATAGAGTTATATTTTGCCTAATTGTTCCGCTGATTTGAAATACATCTTGATCCACGCTTGAAAGTGAGTTTACTATCACCGCACGCGGAATTTCTCGTCTGTCAACACCATCAAACAAAACTTTACCTTCCCACTGCTCATAAAGTCCGGTAACGATTTTTGCAAGTGTTGATTTTCCACTGCCTGATGAACCTATTATTGCTACCCAACGACCGGGCTCAAGATGAAGATTGAAATTCGTCAGAAGCGGCTTTTCCAATGGACTATAACCAAAACTAACATCTACAAGGTCTAACTCGCCGGACAATCTATCCTTTTTAAATTTTTTCTTTTCTTCTGACGGATAATTTAAACTGTCAATTTCATAGCGGCGTACATCATCAAGTCGCTGCATTTGCATTTCTGTTGTTTGCAATGTCGCATTCAGTCCGAGTAAATTATTTACAGGTGCTTGAAAATTTCCCATCAAAGATTGAAATGCTACAAACATTCCTGCTGTCATCGCTCCGTCCATTATCGAAAAGCCGCCGAATGTCATTATCAATGCGCCATTGATTCCACTAATCAACATTGGAATTGTATTGACCGAAAGTGACCAAAGTGCTGTCTCTTGTTGTGCAAGCAAAACTTTTGCGCGATAACCTGCCCATTTTGTAAAAAAATCTGCCTCTGTGCCATTTGCCTTGATACTGTCAATCATCATCAAACCATTCATTGCCACGCCGTATTCTTTGCCTGCGTCCTGTTGTATCCTCATATTCAGATCAGTTAATTTGCGTCGGACACTAAAAAAGACAGCTACATTGATGAAGCTGAAAAATATTCCGATTATTGTTAAAGTTACGTTATACTGCAAAAGTAGAAACAAGAAAAATACAGCAACTAATAAATCTAAAACCGCCGTCGCTGCCGAACCGCTTAATACTCCGGCGATTGATTCATTAAACGATATTCTTGACGCGACTTCTGCTGCATATCTCTGATGAAAAAATGCCATTGGCAATCTCAACAAATGCCAGAAAAAACTCGAAGAGTCTGCAAGCGTTATTTTTTTCTGCCATCTCGTCAGCAAAACTGCTCTCAACCACGTCATAACGCCTGATACTACGAATGATATTGTCATTGCAAGACAAAAATTAAACATCCAGTCGCGATGTTTACCTGTTAAAATTTCGTCCAAGAATACTTGACTGAATACCGGCGCAGCTAATCCCGGAATTATCATACAAAGTGACAAAATTATCATAAATAACATTGCAAATTTATCTTGCCATAATTTTTCTGCAACGGCTTTGACAATGTTGTAGCGGTGTCCTTCAGACTTAAATTTGTCAGTAGGTTCTATGGTTATCGCTATTCCGGTGTATGATGTGATAAATTCGTCCCAAACAACTGTTCGTCTGCCCATTGCCGGATCATTCAAATAAACTGTATTGCCGATTATTCCTTCAAGCACTACAAAATGATTAAATTCCCAATGAATTATCATCGGAAATGTTCCTTCTTCGCGTAAATTATCTGCCTCCCAGCGGTATCCATGAACTTCACAATTTCTCGCCTTTGCCGCTTTCATCACATTGCTTGCCTTGCTGCCGTCACGATTGACTCCACATTCTTGACGCATTTTTTCAAGCGGTATCCATAAGCCGTAATGCGCCAAAATCATAGCTAATGATGCTGCACCGCACTCTGTCGCTTCCATTTGCAATATCGTTGGAACTTTCACTCGTGAGCCTTCGCGCTTAAATAAATTTTTGATTTTTTCTACCATTGCGCTACCTGCTCCTCAACCATTGACTGATTTTGTAAAAGACTTTTTCTATTGGTGGACGACGTTCAATTATTATCGAGCCTGTGCAGAAACTTCCGGCAGTTATAGGTTTATGTTCACCAACAAATGATGTCCACAAATATCCTGATTCCGAATTTTTATCTTTTACCAAGTCGAATGAAATTTCCATCGCCGCTCCACTCATTGAAGTCAAAATGAATTGTGCAAGCTGCGAATTGCCTAATTTTTGCTCTATCGATTGTAATGAAACAGGATATTGTGAAACACTCCGAACTACGCCGATCAAACTTCCTGATTCTGAAACATCAACTCCATTTGGTGCAAGTTGAATAGTCATTCCCGGCTCTACTCGCTTGCCTTTATCAATCGGTATATAAAAAACTCCGGTAAAATCTTCGCGTTTTTGTGTCAATCTGATTATGCAAAGTGGAGTACCTCTTGAAACGATACTGCCTTTATGCACCATAACATCATCTATAATTCCGTCATAATCGCTGTAAACGTCCTCAATCACATCTTGCTGATATTTTTTTGCGTCATATTGATAAACTCGCCCCATTATGTCGCGCTTATTTTCGGCAAGTTCTGCACCATATTCTGCCATTCGTGTATCTGCTACTTGTTCAGTCTGCTCCATATGCGCTATCAAATCGCCTTTTTTGACTGTCATGCCTGTTTTTACAAATATTTCTGCCACTTTTCCACTCGCAACGTGTGAAATATTTACCACGCCTGATGAATCCATAATTATTCCCATTCCTTCAGCGCGTACTGTAAATGCTCCAAATATTGACCAAATGACAACTGAAATTAATAGTAAACTTACTGCTGCAAGTCCCATCCAACTTATTGGAGTTGTAATTGGCAGCAATGTATCTAATTTTTCCGGCGAACGTAATTTATCTAATGCTTCTCTACTGAAAATTTTGCTTTCATCTGCCGCCATCGTCATCACCTGCCTCGATTGTTACATCTGCCTTCATTCCTTCGCTCAAGCCGTTTGTATCTGAAGTTATTACTATTTCGTTTTCGTTCAATCCTGAAATTATCTCTACAAATTTGCCGTCATTTGCTCCTGTGACGACTTTTTTTATTTTCAATGTTCCATTATCCAAAACCGTAAAAACTGTTGTATTGTCTATCATTGCTTCCAGCGGTATCGTCAAACATTTTTTTGCGATCGTCGGTCTTAATCTGACATTGTTATAAACTCGCGGCTCTAAGATTCCGGCTCTATTATCTACAGTCCACAATATTTTTCTTATTGCTGCTTTTTCTGTTAAATTCGGTGTTATTTCTTTGATTTTTGCTGTGAATGTTTGTTCGCGTCCTTTATTGCCAACTGCATATTCTGCGCCGTATGGCTTTTGAAATTCTTCGTGTCGTCCAAAACTCAATTCAAATGTTTCTCCGACTGTCATTAATTGTGCGATTTCATCATCTATAGCTGTAGAAAATGTCATTTCTTGAAAATTTCCTATCAATGCTACTGCTGTTCCTGCCGTTACATATGAGCCTTGTTGACGATAAATCATTAAAACTTCGCCGTTTATTGGTGCTGTAACTTGTTGATGTGCTTCTTGCAATGCGATTTGTGCTTTTTGCGCCAAATAATTCTCAAGTCGTGCTTCTGCTGCATCGTAGACCGCTTTTGTTTCCTCATATTTTTCCTGTGATATTGCGTCCATATCTTTTAACATGCTGTAGCGTTGAAATGAATTTTTTGCTCTCGATAATTCTATTTCCGATTGCAATATATCGCTGTCTATTTGTCTCAATTTCAGTGGTATATCTTCATTTTCCAACTCAAATAGTATATCGCCTTGTCTTACCTGCGAATTTTTTTGTACATATTCTTTTACTACTCGTCCATTTATCAGCGCAACCACATCTGTCATTTCTTCTGACGTTAAATTTACTATTTCCAGCGTAATTTGCGGACATATGTTTCTGATTTCTGCTTTTGTGCCTTTCAATGGAATCATTCGATTTTCCATCAATTCTGTTATTTGATTCTCACCGCGCTCATTTAAATATGTTCCATAGCCTAGCAAAATCATCACGAGCAGAACTATTATCGCCATTCCTATGTAAAAATACTTTTTCACGTTTTCTATTGCTCCTCTGATAGCATTTTCAAATATATTCTTCCAAGACTTAATTCTGCCCAACTGTATTGGCTCATATATTCACTATGATAACCCTTCATTTTCCAAAAATCTATCATGATCAAAATCCTACCATGTCATCTCCGATGACTCCCTCAGCTCCTTGTGAGCGGCGATGACCTCGGCAATTTCTTCACGCAGAGCGCAGGGCAGATCCCCCGGTACGGTGTTCTTGACCGCGCTTGCAGCGTTCCCGTATTCCACTGCCCTTTGATAGTTTTCCGTATCGGACAAGAGAGCGTACAGCACACCGCCCATATAGGCATCCCCACTACCGATGCGATCTTCTACTTCAATATCCCGATAGGGTTCCTCCGTATAGAATCGATCATCCTTCGCGCTGTAGAACAGCGAACCGAAGGTATGGCGTTTGGGGCTGTGAACCGTCCTTTGAGTGGAGGCAATCACGGAAATTGAATATTCCTTTACAAAGCTCCGCATTATATCCTCCAAAGATCCTTCTTTGCGGAAGGTCAAATGCGCCGTACTCTCCGAGCAAAAGAAAATATCCACCAAGGGCATATCTTTTGCGTAGTTTTTATATAATTTCTCCGCAGTTCCGTTTGTGAGCAGGAAATCGGAGGCCATAAAATTTTTCATCGTCATCTACCTCTTTCGTTTTACAACACAACCCCATCCTTAAAAATGGAGATTTGACGGAAGCCATTTCCCTCGTTTTTCGTTTTCTGTCTGGAGGCGACGGTCAGCACATGGGAAAGAAGCCGTTCCTCCACAGCGTCCAAGGATTCTCCCTCGGCAATCGTTCCCGCATTAAAATCAATCCAGTTGCTCTTTCTTTGCGCGATGCTGCTGTTCGTCGCAATTTTTATCGTCGGCACGGGCGCACCAAAAGGAGTTCCTCTGCCCGTGGTGAAGAGGGTTTTCATCAGGGCATCCACCTCATTCCGCTTCTGTATTATCTCCAAACCCGAGCAATCCCATAAGAGATTGCGAGCATAAGTTGATAAGATAACATAATGGTAAACTATAATTAGTTTCCATTCTACGCTTTTTTGCCGATTCCTGCAAAGTCGAGATGTTTTTTTAGTTTCCTATGTTTTTTTATATCGTCGTAGCTACAGCCGTCCCATCCACGCCCACCGCGACATAGTCCACCGTCGAACTCCACAGCCTCTCATATCGAAAATATCTAAGAGGCTGTATTCATAATCTTTTAAATCCTTGATTTATCGCATAAACAGCAGTTTACAAAATTTTCGTTTTGAGTAGTCGCATAACAGAAGGAAATTGATTTTTGAGAAAGTATTTTTTGTGAGTTTAGCGTCAGTATGCGGAACTATCAAAAATTCAATGACCAAATTTGAGATTATTGACAATCCTTGTTATTTAGTTTTTTAAAGTTTGATATGAATTTTCAAAAGTTGTAAACTGGTGTCAGTTATTACAAGCCTATTTTATCTTGATTAAAAATTTTTAATGATTCTCTACATTTCAGAATTTATTGGAAACTAAAGTGAACCCTGTTTTTACAAAAAATTTTTCGACTGTTAAAGTCATTAACGCAAAGTAAATTTTTGAAATTCAATTTACTTTTACCTATGACAAAAAAATTTTAAAGTTTATGTTGATAAAACCTCCGCGAAGATTTAAAATTTTGCGGAGGTAATTTTTTATGCGCGTCGGTTATGTCAGAGTTTCGACTATCGAACAAAATGAGGAACGGCAAATTGTTGAACTTCGTGACAAAATTTTCATTGAAAAATTTTTTGTCGATAAAGTTTCTGCAAAATCTGCCAGGCGTCCAAAGTTTGATGAGATGATGAATTTTCTTCGCGAGGGCGATGAACTTATTGTTTCGGAATTTTCTCGACTTGCTCGCTCCACTACCGATTTACTTCAGATCGTCGAAACTTTATCGCAAAAAGATGTCAAAGTTCGGAGTTTGAAAGAACAACTCGATTCTTCCACGCCGCAAGGTAAATTTATGCTCACAATTTTCGGCGCGATTGCTGAATTTGAACGCGAACTTATTTTGCAACGTCAGCGCGAAGGTATTCAACTCGCAAAAGCCGCAGGAAAATATAAAGGTCGCAACGCCAAAAAACGTCCGAAAGATTTTGATTACTACAAGCAAGCTTACTATGAACGCACTATGACTGTTACAAAAATTGCAAAACATTACAAAGTTTTGCGCCCGACTGTTTACAAGTGGCTGAAAGAAAAACAAACGATTAACGATTGACTTCAAAAAATGTTATAATCAATCCGAAAAAATTTTTGGAGGAATTTTTTTATGCCAACGCTCAATTTTATCGGAAAAGACAAAGTTTCAACTTATAATCCGCCGTTCCACATTCTCGACAAAAAATATAATTTCGGCGGCACGACTGAAAATAAAATTATTCACGGCGATAATTTGCTTGCCTTGAAAAGTCTTTTGCCTGAGTTTGAAGGAAAAATTAAATGCGTTTACATCGACCCGCCGTACAATACAGGAAATGAAAATTGGATTTATAACGACAATGTAAACGCGCCACAAATAAAAAAATGGCTCGGTCAAGTCGTCGGCAAGGAAGGCGAAGATTTGACTCGCCACGACAAATGGCTTTGCATGATGTATCCGCGCCTCAAACTTTTGAAAAAACTTCTCTCCGACGACGGCGCAATTTTTATTTCTATCGACGACAACGAACTTTATAACCTTAAATTTATTTGTGATGAAATTTTTGGTGTACATAATTTTTTGGCTAAATTTTGTGTAAAACGCTCAGGAGGACGGCAAGACAGTAAATTTTTTGCAGTCACGAGCGAATTTTTATTTTCTTACGCAAAAAATATAAATTTTTTTGTCGCAGGTGAAGAAATTAAATCAACTGAAAATTTTCCAAAATTTGATGAACAAACAGGAAAATTTTATAAAACGCAACTTTTAAGAAAATGGGGCTCGAACAGTCGAAGAATTGACAGACCAAATTTATTTTATGAAATTCCTGCTCCTGACGGCACAAAAATTTTTCCAATGCTTTCAAAAACTGAGGAAGGGTGTTGGCGTTGGGGAAAAAATAAAATGCAGGACGCTTTAGAAAAAAATTTGATTGAGTTTGTCAAAAAAAATGGCGAATGGATTGCTTACGAAAAAATTTTTCAGATACTGCAAACTTTTTATGAAGTTAGATTTTCCTCCGGCATTTTCGCCGACAATTACCGCCGACTTCAAAACATCTTGAACGCCGGAAATATAATTTTCGGGAAAATTTTTTCGCACATCTTCAGTCGCTCGCAAAGAAAATTCAGTCTCCTCTTTGAACGAACAAAAATTTTTAAATTTGTAGTTCAGCAACATTTTTTTTCACCGCCCACAACTTAACAAATATTTGAAACTGGAATTTAATTTAATTTCATCGTCCGCCAACAAAATATATTCCCACGCCTTGCCGCCATTTTGCAAATTCCAATTCGTTGCAAATTCGCAATAAATTTTTCCAGCCGTCGCCTTTGTTTTAACGTCATCATCTTGCAAATTATTTCTATTTTTTGTTTCAACCATAAAAATTTTTTTCGCAGTTTCCACGACAAAATCCGGCTCATATCGTGTGCCACTCAGATTATAAAAAATATCAAACTGCTTGGCGGCTGGTCTCAACCACTTCAAAACTTCGTCGTCCTGCTCCAATACAATCGCAAAAATTCTTTCCGTGTTGCTGTCGAATTTATGAAAAATATGACAAGATTTTTTGCAACCTTGAAAAATTTTTCGCGTCACTTCTGACGACGGCAAATTTGAGCGTAAATCATAAATTTCATCGGACTTTATTTTACTTCCAAAACTCGGCAAAATTTTTGAAAAAGGTCGCATTTCCGATGCGTTGAAAGTAATCTTCTCGCAATAAAAATTTTTGTTCATCTGCCTGTAAATTTCTTCAGCCAAACTTTTTTGCCGCTCGCGCATAACTTTTTCGGTTTCTTCCTCGCTCAAATATGTTCTGAAAAAATTTTTCGCGTCCGCAATCAAAGTTTTCAGCAATTCCGCACAAATTTTATAGTCGATATTGTCAAAACTCGCGACGCGTCGAATAATTTCATTTTCTGCCGTGTCAAAATTTTCAGCCGCAGAAATTTTTGATTTAAATGAAAAACTTTCGCCGGAATTTTTTAACTCCGTACCTAAAAAAATATCTTCCGATGGCTGCCAACGAATATTTTCGCAGTTCAAACTAAAATTATGAAATTCTTGCTTGACTTCGGCAGTCGCTTGAATTTTTGCACAAGGTATCGGAATTATATTTTCAGTCAAATTTTCTACGCACATTTCAACAGCGTTTTCGACCGCATTTTTTATTTCATCGTGCGACACTCCCGAAAAATTTTTCACAGTTTCATTGGCGATAGAATTTACCAAAAATTTTTGCGTGTCGTCGGCTTTAATCGCGTCAAAATTTTTTATTTGGCGATTCAAATCAATAACCGAAGTCGCCGCCTTTTTCTGCACAAATTTTGCAATTTCTAAATTTTTTTCGTGAGAAATTTTTTCTGCCAACTGCGTTGTAAAATTTTCTGAAGTCGTCAAAGAATCGTAAACCGTCGGCAGTTCGACAACTTCTTTTTGCGCGTCATCAAAATTTTCTGCGTCAATGTAAGAAATTTTTCGCACGAGCGAATTTTTATCGTTCGCAAGATTTACAATTTCTTCGTACTTGCCGTGGCTGACTATTGAAAGTCTGTCAACTTCCGCAACGCCGGTTCTTTCGCCGTAAGGAAGTCGCAAGCCGCGTCCGATTGTCTGTTCTGTCAAAGTTTCCGACGCAGAAGTTCTCAGCGGCACTATTGTATATAAATTCGTCACGTCCCAGCCTTCCTTCAGCATATTGACGTGAATTACAATTTCAATTTTATTTTCGGGATTTTCAAGCGCGAGCAATTTTTTTATGTTTTCATCTTTTTCCGCGCCGCGAAGTGCAGAATTTACTTCGATAACTTTTTCCGCATATCGTCCGCCAAAAAAATCTTTCGACTGAATAAAATCCAGCAAAATTTTTGAATGCGCGGTATCTTTTGCGACTACCAATACAAACGGCTTGACTAAATTTCTATTATTTTCGCGTGAATAAATTTCCAAAATATTTTTAGTTTCTTCGTGCAGTCTCACGCCGTCAATCAATTTTTCTCTGTCGAGTTGTTCAGGCGTAAATTGTTTTGCGTCAAAATCTTTTCGCGTAAAAACTACAGGCACTTTGACAAATTTTTCGTCGTTCAATGCACTCGCCAAAGTATATTCGTACACAACATTTTTGAACAAAATTTTTTTTGCGCCTTTTTGAATTTGCGGAGTTGCCGTCAATTCCACGCCCAAAATCGGCTGAAGTTCGTTAATCACTTCAAAACTTTTATCGGCGTGATAATGATGACTTTCGTCCATAAAAATGCACAAATCCGACAAATTTTGCAGATATTCAAAGTAAGATTCGCCCAAAATTTCATTCAATCTTTTAATTCGCGCCGGTTTTCCATTCTCAACTTTGCTGTCCGAATTTAATTTTGCAATGTTGAACACGTTTATAATAATTTCATTCGCGCCGAGCAAAACGCTTGAATTAAAATTTTCGTAATTGTCGCCGTCAATTATTCGCGGAGGATTGGAAAATTTATCAAGCCCGCGAAAAACATATTTCGGATTTTCGGGACTGCCCAAATCTTTTTTCAACTTTTCGTAAATCGTTAAGTTCGGAGCCATTACAAAAAAATTTCTAATATTTTTCGCATAATGAAGGTAAGCAATGCACGCGCCCATCAGTCGAGTTTTCCCGATTCCTGTCGCTAATGAAAAACAAATCGACGGAAAATTTCTTTCAAAATCTGTCAGTGTCGGAAATTTTTCATGAACTTTTTGCAATTCCTTTTCAAGGTCGCAATTTTTTTCCAACGTCAATATTTCCAAAATCTGCGCAAAAATTTCTAAACTTTCAACTTGCGGCTTGCGGAGCGATAAAATATTTCCGATATATTTCGCAATTTCATTCATCTGCCGTCGCCCCCTCAAACTTATAATCTTCCGCGCCGTATTCGCATTTTTTCAGCAAAGTTTGCGGAATTTTTTTCACGCTGATATTTTCATATCGCTCATTCAATCCAATATCAAACGCCGACGCACAAATTAACAGCCGCTCATAATTTTTCATTTCCGCAAAAATTTCTTCCAACATTTTCCCTGTCAAATAATTTGTCGTCGTGTAAATGTAGCTGTTCTCCTGACTTTTGCCCTGTTTCCAAAAAATATTTTCGTCCGGCGCAAAAATAAAGCCGTTATGTTTGGCAACCGCCGCCGCCAACATTTCCGCATCATACTGCGGATTAAAAATTTCCATTCCGAATTTATCTTTCACAATCAAAGTCGGAGCAAGTTCATAAAATTTAAATCCGCCGCCGCCATGCCAATTTACATTTTTTGAAATTCCGCCTTGTTCGCCGTCAATAACTTTTTTCAGGCGCGGTATGCAATGAGTGAAACAAGTTTTTTCAAGTTCAATTCCAATCCAGCGACGTTTCATTTTGTGAGCAACTGCCGCAGTCGTTCCGCTTCCCAAAAAACTATCCAAAACTATATCGCCTTCATTCGTTGCAAGCGTCAAAATTCTTTCGATAAGTTTTTCAGGTTTCGGCGTTGCAAAAACTGATTCGGAATTAAAAATTTTTACTTCTTTTTTTGCGTCTTGATTGTCGCCGACTTCTTCGCGTTTCCAAATTGTTTTTGAAACTGAACCTTGTTTAACTTCTGATAAAAATTTTTTTATGCGCGGCATGCCATTTCCATCTTTTCCGAACCAAATTCTATTTTCAGCAACAAAATTTTTAAATTTTTCCTCATTAAAAATCCATGCACGACTTGCAGGAGGATTTACAATTCTTCCGCTAGGTAAAGTTATTGAATAATCGCCACTTTTATTATAAGTTTTTGCTGAAAGATTATCAGACATCCAAACTCCGCGCGGGTCGTTGTCAGGATTTTTATAACGAGCGTTCATTTCTTCAGTACGCGGCAAAAGATTCGGTCGCCAAATATTTTTATTTTTCGCATAAACCAAAATAAAATCGTGACTGTCAGACAACCATTTTGCGTCATTTTGCGGAGAATATTTTTTTTCCCAAACAACATTGCAAACAAAATTATTTCTGCCAAAAATATCGTCGCAAAGAATTTTTAAATAAGCCTGCTCGTCGTCGTCAACAGAAATCCAAATTGAGCCGTTATCGCTTAAAAGAGTACGCAAAATTTTTAAACGCGCCGCCATTAAATTCAGCCAAATTGAATGTTCCAAGTTGTCGTCATAATGTTCAAACGCAGCGCCGGTATTATATGGCGGATCAATATAAATGCACTTCACACGTCCGGCAAAATCCTGTTCGAGCGATTTCAACGCAAGCAAATTATCTCCGTGAATCAAAATATTTTCTGAATCCGCGTCGCCGTAATCAAAATTTTTGTTGTGGAGCAAAATACGCGGCTCGACTTCCGGCAAATTATTTTTTCCGACCCAAGTCAATTCAAGTTTCTGTTTCATTGTGACCTCCGAAATTTTTTTACTCACCGTACAGTTGTTTAATAATAGAGTCCATTTCAATTCCTCCATTTCAAATTATCATCTTCATTTTACTTGTATTTGAAGATAATGTCAAATAGTTAAACTTCCGAAAAAAGCAAAAACATAAGATTTTAAGATTGCAACTGCGTTACAAACTTTTTGCGTTGAAAAAATTAAAATTTGGAGGCGCAAAATGAAACTTTTCATAGCAGAAAAGCCGTCGTTGGCGCGAGCAATCGCAAGCGGCATAGGCGTTGGAAAAAATTTTGACGGTTATATAAGTCTCAACGGCGGCAATGAAATTGTAACGTGGTGCTACGGTCACATTCTTGAACAACTGAATCCGAGCGAATACGCCGAAAAATATCAAAAGTGGCGTATGGAGGATTTGCCGATTATTCCGATTGAATGGAAGTTGAAAGTAAAATCTGACGCAGCAAAACAATTTAAAATCGTTCGCGATTTGGTCGGCAAAGCAGAAATTATTGTAAATGCAGGAGACCCTGACAGGGAAGGACAACTTTTAGTCGATGAAGTTTTGGATTACATCGATAACAAAAAGCTGGTACAGAGAATTTTACTCAATGCTCTTGATGAAAAATCTGTTCGGCAGTCGCTTAACAACTTGCGCGACAACAAAGATTTTCAAGGCTTAAAAAATGCGGCGTTGGGAAGAAGTCGGGCAGATTGGTTAATCGGAATGAATTTATCTCGTGCTTATACAATTCGAGCGCGACAAGCAGGTTATGAAAATATTTCGGTCGGCAGAGTTATGACTCCGACAATGGCGTTGGTTGTTCGTCGCGACGAAGAAATAAAAAATTTCAAACCTGTCACGCATTATGCAGTGAAAGCGATTTTTTCAAATAATTGCGGCGAAATTCCCGCAACTTGGCAGATGTTTGACAAAGTTCCGAATTTGGACAGCGAAGGGCGACTTCTAAACAAAAAAGTTGCGGAGGATTTTCTAGAAAAATTAAATTCCGAATCAAACAATTTCGGAAAAATTATCGATGTTGAAGAAAAAAATAAAATTGAAAATCAACGGTTACCTTATTCACTTTCAAGTTTGCAGATTGAGGCGGGAAAAAAATATGGATATTCGCCGCAAATTGTTCTCGATACAATGCAGTCGCTTTACGAAAAAAAATTGACGACTTATCCGCGTTCCGATTGCGAATATTTGCCTGAAAATCAGTTCGGCGACGCAAAAGAAATTTTGGAGCATTTAAAAAATCTTCCCGACAAAAATTTTTCTGCGTTGGTTGAAAATGCCGACGTAAAAATTAAAAGTCGTGCATGGAATGACAAAAAAATTTCTGCTCACCACGCTATTATTCCGACGCGAATTAAAGCAGATTTTGAAACTTTGAATGAAGTCGAAAAAAATTTGTATTTTATGGTATCGCAAGCGTATTTGTCACAATTTTATCCGGCGCATGAATATAAATCGACCAAAGTGACAATTTTGTTTGCAAATGAAAAATTTGTCGGCAAAGGCAAAACTATTACCAAATTCGGCTGGAAGGCAATTTATAAAAATTTTTTGCAAGACGGAGAAGCAGAAATAAATTTGCCGCTTGTTCGGGAAAGTGAGCGAGTGAAATATCTTTCGGGAGAAATTTCCGAAAAGACAACAAAGCCGCCGACAAAATTTACGCCGTCAACTCTCTTGCAAGCGATGAAGGAAATTTATAAATTTGTCAGAAATGATTCGTTGAAATCGGAACTGAAAGAATGTTCGGGAATCGGAACTGAAGCGACAAGAGCGGGAATAATTGAAAAACTTCAAAATTCAGGATTTTTGAAGTTGTCAGGAAAATTTTTTGAACCGACGGATAAAGCAAAAGTGGCAGTAAAAATCTTGCCCGATGAAATTATTTATCCCGATACAACAGCAGTTTGGGAAAAAGAATTGGAGGAAGTCGCCGCCGGGAAGGAAAGTTTCGACAAATTTTATCAAGGTCAACTGAAAGGATTGTCGGTACTTTTGAACAAGGCTAAAAATGCTGAAATAACTCCGTCAAAAAACAGCGTACTTTGTCCGAATTGCGGAAAGTTGATGGTTCGTCGCAAAGGAAAGAATGGATATTTTTGGGGCTGTAGCGGTTTTCCCGAATGTAAAACAACGGCGCAAGATGACAAAGGCAAGCCGAAATTTGTAAAATTTAGACAGAAGAAGTAAAATTTAATTGTGAAAGTTAGAACTTAAATGTGCCCATTATGGGCACATTTCGAGAACGTGTTGAAGGGAGATTTTTAAAATGATTGTTAAAGGTGAAGATATTCCGTTCATGGGCGAGTGGGCAGAGTTGAAAAAGAATTATTTGCTTGAAGAAAAGCCTGAAGATTATGATGAATTGGTAAGCGAAGATATGTTGCTTGAATATTTGTCGGCAACTGAGGACAGGTACAGCAAGCGTTTTGATGAACTTGTCAAACGTCAGATGGAAATGCAGGGCGTGAACGAAGAATTGAAAGTCACAAATCAACTGCAATGGGTCGGTCGCGTCAATAACATTCGCTCTCAGGTCAGAGAAATTTTGTAGGATTACAATACATACGTTACAAAAAAAGAAAGAAATCTTGTAGGATTGTCAAACATATGTTACAAAAATTTTTGGAGAAATTCAGAGGGAGATTTATATCCCAAAGGACGCATGGGAATGTCGTTGGAATCCAAATTTCTTTGAGCAAGTTTACACTTGAAATCATCAAAGGAATCGAAAGTTTGACAGGCATAAAATTGTTCGTTGTCTCCCCTGTGCGAACGCTCCACTTTACCGTTATGGCGCGGTGTGTAAGGACGAATTTTTTGATGATCAATTCCGTAAAGTTCGAGTTGTTTTTCAAAAAGTGTCAGATCACCCTCTTTGGCTTTTGTAAATTTTTTTGTAAATTCCGTACCGTTATCGGTTTGAATTTTATTTATCTTGAAGGGAAAGGCTCTTACCAAATCTTGCAGGAAAAGCATTGATGAATATGTACTTTGTTCATCAAATGCACCGAGATAGCGGATTCGCGTACACTCATCTATAGCGGTAAATTGATAAAATTTTTGCCCCAATTTTTTGGCTTTGCCCACTATACAAGTTGAAGGAACGACTTTAACATCGATTTGAACTTTTTCACCGGGATAAAGGGCTTTTTGATAGGGTTTCGGTACATATTTGGGATTTTTCTTTTTTTCGCGATAGAGACCCAAGCGGCGCATCACTCTGAAGAGTGCGCTCATTGTGCGCTTATAGCCGACGCGGCGCAACCTGTACCAAAACAGATTCAATCCGTCGTAAGGATATTCTTTACGCGTGTCCTTTATAAGCTGAATTTCCTCTTCGGTATGCTGATTAGGGTGTCGATGAGGTCGACGAGATTTGGGAAGAAGGGATTCGGCAGTTCCGTCATATTTCCACCTCATGCGATATATGAATTGGCGATTAACGTGATATTTAATTGCAGCTTTTGTAACGCCGTGAAGATTGGCATATTTAAAAACTGCTTGCCTGAAATTTAACTCTTGTGCTATCCTATTCATTGAAATCTCCTTTGTGCAGTAGGTTTATCACACCAAGTATACCACAAACGGAGATTTCTTTCTTTTTTTGTAACGTATGTATTGTAATCCTACAAAATGTGGAAAATATATTAAAAAAGTTGATGTTGACACAAAATCTAAGCATAAGACAAGCGGCATTTGTACACATTGTCAAAAAAGATATTCAATTACTTATGGCAGCGGAGAATTTTTTGTCGAGTTCAAAGAAAAAAAATGATGCCTTAAGCGAAGCTGATAAAATTTTGACAATGATTGAAAAAAATGAAATCGAAAGCAAAGAATACCGTGATAATTTTGAAAAGGAAATTAGATCTCTTGAAAAAGAATCGGACAAAATTTAAGTAGGTGATTTTATGGGATTGCTTGGAAATTTGGGCGGAAAAATTTGGAATAAAATAAAAGAAACAAATGAAGAAGCTCAGGAATATTATCAAAAAGCACTTTATATGAGTGACGACAGACTTATGGAAGAATTGGGCTATGCACAACGCCGTAAAAATTTTGCAAAAACGGCAGGTTACAGAAAAGCAGCAAAAGAAAGAGGCTTAATCTAAAAAATTTTTGGAGGCTTGATTAAATTGGTAAAAAAAACTGTAAGACAAAATCCGACTTTGTGTCGGTAGTGTAAAATAGTTTGTGTAAGTGGATTATGCAAACTATTTTTTATGGAGTGAGTGCAATGAGAAAAAATCGAAACACGCCCGGCAGAAGAATCGCTGAGGCAATAATAGCCGAATATAAACCGCAGACAGTCGCCGAAATGCAGGAGGCGTTGAAAGAGGTGTTCGGACCGATGTTTGAGGCAATGCTCAATGGCGAAATGACAGGCTATCTCGGTTATGAATCCAACTACAAAGGCGAAAAAATGACAGAAAATCGACGCAACGGATATTCTCCCAAAACCATCAAAACTTCGATGGGGGAGAGTGAAATTTCCATTCCGCGAGACCGCAACGCTTCTTTTGAGTCGGTGATTTTGCCGAAGCACAAGTGCGACGTTTCATCAATCGAGGGCAAAGTTTTGGCTATGTACTCTCGCGGAATGAGTCAGCGCGATATTTCAGCAACCATTGACGATATTTACGGATTCAAACTCAGTGCGGAACAAATTTCCAAAATCACGGATTGTGTCCTCGAAGAGCAAAGAAATTGGCAAAATCGCCGGCTCAAGCCTTTTTATCCATTCATTTTCGTTGATTGCCTTTATGTGAACATTCGGCGCGATTATGAAAGCCGAGATTGCGCCGTTTACACCATTTTGGCTTACGACACAGACGGCAGAAAAGATATTTTGGGCTTGTGGATTCAGGACACCGAGAGCAAACATTTTTGGATGCAAAT
>CALEPR010000028.1 GCA_937910665.1 uncultured Selenomonadales bacterium | reverse complement strand
CGGTGCGCTCGCAAAAAATTTCTGCGTGAATATAATTGCCGGTTCAGTCATCGCGGAGGACGACGGGAAGATTTTTAATCGCGGTTTGATATTTAATCGATGCGGCGAACTTGTAAATTTTTATGACAAAGCGCATTTGTTCACCTTTGCGGGCGAAGGAAAAATTTTTACTGCAGGAAATGAGATTAAAACTTTTGAGCTGGACGGCGTGAAGTGCGGAATTATAATTTGCTATGATTTGCGCTTTCCGGAATTTGTCAGAAAAGTTGCTCTGCAGGAAGTTGAAATTTTATTTTGTCCTGCGGCGTGGAGTTTGAAAAGACTTTTTCCGCGACAAATTTTGACTGCGGCCCGCGCGATTGAAAATCAAATTTTTTTAGTCTTTGCAAATTCCGCAGGCAAGTCAGAAATTATAAATCCACTCGGTGAAATTATTTCTTCGATCGGAGTTGGCGAAGAAATTTTGACTGCAGAAATTGATCTGAATTTCCGCAAGAAAATTATTTCTGAAATGAACTTGATTGCCGACAGAAATTTTTTTACTGATTCCTAAAAAAATTTTGGTAAATTTGGAGCAAACACGACCAATTTCGGAACAAAACAATAATAAATTCCTGTTGCAAAAATGAAAAATCAATGATAATATGCAAGCGTCGTCAGGGAAGATGGCAGGAAGAAAGTTTGTGATTTGTAAATGGATTTTAAGGGGTGAATCAAAATGAAAAGGACTAAATTAGCTTATAAGGTCGTAAAAGATAATCGCAAAGATAAAATTTCTGAAGTTAAAGTTAAGGAAGCATCCGCAGCTGCGACTAATGTTGTGTCATTCATCTTGGTTGCGAAAGCTAAACTTTGTTTCCGCGAGTGTGCGAGAATCGTCAAGGTTGCGGAGGACACAGGTTGCTTTATTGAAATTGCCTCCGGCACTAAGTCCGGCGACACTTCGAGTATTTTGTCGCTGGTAAATCTTGGAATCGTTGCGGACAAAAGTTTGGTTCTTACTATCAAAGGCGAACGCAAGGAAGAAGCTTTTCGCGGTGTTTCAAAAATTATAAGCGGAACAGAAGAGGAAGAATAAAAAAATTTTTACGACGCTTTTTTGAATCAGAAGGACAGATCTAACTAAAAATTTTTGAAAAGATAAATATCTTCTTTGTTGCAAAATAGTTTGTGTAAGTGATTTATGCAAACTATTTTTTTGTAGGAGTGCCGGAGTCAGGAAAATTGTGTCAGCTATTGCTCCAAATTCTAAACTCGGTAGTGTCCGCGATTTTGGTGTAAGCGCAAAAATCCTTGTCAATCGTAGAATGATGTTCTATAATACAGAAAAATTTTCTGTGAGAGGTGAGAGAATAAATTGATTTTTTTGATGGCTTGAAAAATAAAAAAATTCCCCCCAACTCGGGGGATAATTTTTGAAAAAATTTTCTTTACACAAAGGAAAGAAAAAATTTTTTTGAGGAGTTGATTTTTATGAAAATGTTTTTGAGTTTGGCAATAATTTTTTTCTGCGTTTTAAGTTCGACTGCACTTGCTGCAGAGGAAAGGCTCCCGACAATTTCTGTAAACGGTGAAGGAATTGTGGAAGCCTCTCCCGATCGCGCAACAATTTCTGTCGGAGTTGTCAGCCGCGAAAAAGATCCTACAAAAGTTCAGGCAGAAAATGCAAAAATTGCATCGGAAATTATTCGCTCGGTGACTTCGCTCGGAGTTGAGAAAAAAAATATTCGCACAGGAAATTACAGTTTCAGACAAATTTACACCACAGATCAAAATAAGCGCAGAGTTTTTCAGGGCTACGAGATCAACAACACCGTGACAATTACTGTGGACGATTTGAACTTGGTCGGAAAAATTATTGACAGTTCTCTTTCTCACGGTGCGAACAGCATCGAATCTTTGCAATTCGGTATTCGTGACAAATCTTCTCTGCAGTCCGAAGCGTTGAAACTCGCCGTCCGCGATGCAAAAACTAAAGCTGAAGTTGTCGCCGCAGGTCTTGGAAAAAATATTGTCGGGATAAGAAGCGTTTCGATAAATTCCGGTTCGATTTCCGCTCCGCGCTATTCAAAGTTGGCGATGGTCGCGGAGGATGCCATATCTAATTTTGAAACGCCGATCGAGGGTGGAACTTTGAGTTGCTCGGCAAGCGTTCACGTCGAGTTTGAAATAAATCGCTAAAAAAATTTTTTCATTCCTCTTTCCTAATTACAAATTATGAAAAAACCTTACTTAAAATCTATCGAATACATTCGCGGCGTTTCGATGTTGGGCGTCGTCGCCATTCACGTCGGCTCCCAGTATCTGATGAATCCTACGCCGAATATAAATTTGGTCGCGCTGTTTGAAATTGTTTCAAGATTTAGTGTGCCGATTTTTTTCTTTATCTCGGCGTTTGGCCTTTTTTACAAGATTGATTTAAATGCGCCGTTCGACTATGGAAATTTTTTGCGTCGCCGTTTCAAAGCGGTTTTGATTCCTTATTTAATCTGGTCAATTTTTTACATAGTTCACGACAATTTTTTTTATGACTCAGGGATTCCCGCGCCAGGCTGGGCGGCTGAAATTTTATTTTTCGGACTGGCGAAGTATCAACTTTATTTTTTGGTGATACTTATCTGGTTTTATTTGTTGATGCCGCTGTGGATAAAAATTTTAAAAAATCTCACGCCGGAACTTTTTGTAATGATTTTAATCGCGCAGATAATTTTCAATTACTTTTCAAGTTACAGCGTCGCACTTTTCCAATTCACTCAATCTTTGCCGCCCGATTCGATTTTAAAAATGTTTTTGCAGTGGCGATTGAATTATTTGGTTCTGCACTATGTTTTTATATTTTTGTTGGGGGGAATTTTTGCAATTCATTCGGCGCAATTTTTTCGGCGGCTGAAGTTCGGAAAAAAATTTGTCACGGCAACTTTTTTTGTGACTTTAATTTTGCACTCGGGATATTTCTATTATTTGATCTTCGCAAAAAATTATTCGCCGCTCGACGCAGTGAACACGGCTCACCAACTTTCACCGACAGGATTTTTCTACACAATCGCGGCATCAATATTTTTATTCATGCTGTTTGAAAATTATCGATTCAGAGGAATCGCTCAAGATATTTTGAGTTTGACGGGAAAAAATTCTTACTTCGTCTACCTGTTCCATCCGCTGGCGATAATGTATCTGAATTTGCTTTTGGCGAAATTAAATTTGGTGATGACTGCACCGACCGCTTTAATTTTTTATGTTGCGACGGTTTCAATTTCTCTTGGCGTGGGAATTTTCTGGAAAAAATTTTTAGGTTGAGATTAAAAAATTTTTTCTGCAAAGTTATCGACTCAAAAAATTTTTCTGTCAACGAAAGTCTTGCCAATTCAAATTTATATTTTACCAACAGCCCTCAAAAAAAATTCTCCCGAAGGAGAATCAAAAATATTGGAAGTCATCCGGAAAAAGTTTTCCCTAAAAATTTTTTTACAAACCTGCTTGCTTGCGAAGAGTTTCAGCTTTGTCAGTTTTTTCCCAAGGAAATTCAACATCTGCTCTGCCGAAATGTCCATAAGCTGAAGTTTGTTTGTAAATCGGACGGCGCAAGTCGAGCATTTTAATAATTCCTGCCGGACGCAGATCGAAATTATCTTTGACAAGTTTTTCGATAACTTTTTCATCGACTTTATTTGTTCCAAAAGTTTCTACGCGAACCGAAACAGGATAAGCCACACCTATGGCATAAGCAAGTTGAATTTCGCAGCGATCGGCAAGACCTGCCGCGACAATATTTTTTGCAACGTAACGCGCCGCATAAGATGCACTGCGATCTACTTTCGTCGGATCTTTTCCGCTGAAAGCTCCGCCGCCGTGACGCGCCCAGCCGCCATAAGTATCGACAATAATTTTTCTGCCGGTCAAGCCGCTGTCTCCGTGAGGTCCGCCAATTACAAATTTTCCTGTCGGATTGACAAAATATTTTGTTTCGGAAGTCAGCAAACCTTTCGGCACAATCGGTTCGACAACATACTTGATCATATCTTTTTTTATTTGCTCGACAGAAACTTCAGGATCGTGCTGAGTTGAAATTACAATTGTGTCGACCGCAACAGGTTTATCATCTTCATAAACAACAGTGACTTGAGTTTTTCCGTCGGGGCGAAGATAATCAATTTCTTTCGTCGTCTTGCGAACTTCAGCCAATCTGTAAGCAAGTTTGTGCGCCAGAGAAATTGGAAGCGGCATATATTCCGGCGTTTCGTTTGTCGCGTAACCGAACATCATTCCCTGATCTCCTGCGCCGATTGCATCTTCTGCCGACATATTTCCCTCTCGCGACTCGATTGACTGATTAACTCCTTGTGCGATGTCGGGAGATTGTTCGTCCAGAGAAATTAAAACTCCGACTGTGTCTGCGTCAAAACCGTAACTTGCATTTGTATAACCAATTTCGCGAATCGCTTGGCGAATAATTTTTGAAATATCTACATAACAAGTCGTGGAAATTTCTCCGACGACGTGAGCTTGACCTGTCGTTACAACAGTCTCGCAAGCAACGCGACCTTGAGGATCTTTTTCCAAAATTGCATCCAAAATGCTGTCGGAAATTCTGTCGGCAACCTTGTCGGGATGACCTTCAGTGACAGATTCCGAAGTAAATAAAGTTCTTGCCATAAGTTTTTAACTCCCTTCCTAAAAACTTGCGCGTATTCTACAGCGTTGCAGATTTTTTTTCAAGCGACAGAAAATTATTTTCTTGCAAGAAGTCTGTCGAACAACATCGCTTGTTTCAGCGGAGCGGAATCGCCACCTGCAACATCGACAAGTTTATAGGCGAAGTCGAAAACTGTTCCCGGACCTCTGCTTGTGATTAAATTTTTGTCCTGAACGACAAGTTGATCTTCAATGTAATTTGCGTCGTCAAACATTGATTTCAGATCGTCGGAAGGATAGGAAGTTAAATTTTTTCCTTTCGTAACTCCCGCAGCTTTTAAAACCATCGGTGCGGCACAAATTGCGGCGACAATTTTTTTATCGTCCGAAATAAATTTTCTGACAATGTTTAAAACTCTTTCGTCCTTTGACAAATTTGTCGAACCCGGCTGACCTCCAGGCAAAACAACCATGTCGTATTCGGCAAGGTCCGAGTCGCCAAGAATTTTATCTGCCTTGACTGTAATTTTTCTGCAGCTTGTTACAAACTCCTCGCCGATAGAAATAGAATCGCAATCCAAATTTGCGCGGCGCAAAATGTCAATCGTGAAAAGAGCCTCGCCTTCCTCAAAACCATTCGCCAACATCACGGCAATTTTTTTCATTTAAATTCTCCTTCCAAAAAAAATTAAAAAATTCAATCGCAAGCATTATAACATAAAACTTAGGAAAAAAATTTTTTGCAGGAATTTTTTTTGTCGCGCTGAAAAAGTTTTCGATAAAAATTTTGGGGGTTAGAAAATGATTTTAGTTTTAGATTTCGGCGGACAATATAATCAGTTGATTGCGCGGCGAGTTCGCGAAAATAATGTTTACTGCGAAGTTCACACGCTGACCGATGAAAAATTTTCTGTCGATAAAAATGTTAAAAGCGGACTCGGAACGGCGATAAATTTTTCTGCAATTAAAGATTTGAAACCTGAAGGAATTATTTTAACCGGCGGGCCGCAAAGCGTTTATGAAAAAAATTCTTCCCTGCCGCCGAAAGAAATTTTTGATTTAAAAATTCCTGTGCTGGGAATTTGTTACGGCGCACAGGCGATGATTCAAGTTTTGGACGGCGAAGTTAAACCTGCCGAATTCAAGGAGTATGGAAAAACTGAAATTGAAATTGTCGCGGAGTCGAAACTTTTTGCAAATGTCGAAAAAAAATCTGTGGTGTGGATGAGTCACGGCGACAGAATTTTTAATTTGCCTGAAAATTTTTCCGTGACTGCGCGAAGTGAAAATTGTCCTATGGCAGCGGCGGAAGATTCTGCAAAAAATTTGTATGCCGTCCAATTTCATCCGGAAGTTTTGCACACGGTTGAAGGCAAAAAAATTTTTTCAAACTTCATAGAAATTTGCGGCTGTCGTCGAGATTGGAAAATGGATTCCTTTGTCGAGGAAAAAATTTCCGAGCTGAAAAATAAAATTGGCGGCGGAAAAGTTTTGTGTGCGCTGAGCGGCGGAGTTGATTCGAGCGTCGCGGCAGTTTTATTAAGTAAAGCCGTTGGTAAAAATTTAACTTGCGTTTTTGTGGATCATGGACTTTTGCGGAAAAATGAGGCGGCGGAAGTCGAAAGCGTTTTTGCGAATTACGATTTGAATTTTGTCAAAATTGATGCGGGAGAAAGATTTTTAAAAAAATTGACCGGCGAAACTGATCCCGAGCGCAAAAGAAAAATTATCGGCGAAGAATTTATTCGCGTCTTTGAAGATGTTGCAAAAAAAATTGGCGCGGTCGATTATCTCGTGCAGGGAACAATTTATCCCGACGTTATCGAGAGCGGACTTGGAAAATCTGCCGTGATAAAATCTCATCACAATGTCGGAGGACTTCCGGACTTCGTGGACTTCAAAGAAATTATTGAGCCGCTTCGATTGCTTTTTAAAGATGAAGTCAGGCAAGCCGGGCGCGAACTCGGTCTGCCTGAAAATTTAGTCAGTCGCCAACCTTTTCCCGGTCCCGGGCTTGGAATCAGAATTATTGGTGAAGTCACCGCAGAAAAAATTAAAATTGTTCAGGACGCAGACGCAATTTATCGCGAAGAAATTTTTAACGCAGGAATTTCTTCCGAACTCGGTCAATATTTCGCCGCGCTGACAAATATGCGTTCGGTCGGAGTTATGGGCGACGGCAGAACTTACGATTACGCGATTGTTCTTCGCGCAGTTTTGACAAGTGATTTTATGACGGCGGACGCAGCGCAAATTGATTGGCAAATTCTGAACAAAATTGCAAACAGAATTGTAAACGAAGTCAAAGGAGTTAATCGCGTTTTGTATGACTGCACATCAAAACCTCCGGCGACGATTGAGTTTGAATAAAAAATTTTTTCTCCCAATCTCGACAGAAAAAATTTTTTATCTGCTTATGTTTGCTCCGCTCAATCTGCAGGAATTTTTATTGAGTTTAGCGAATTAGCATTTTTCAAAAATTTTTTGAAAAAAAGATGCTTTGAAAGGAGCAAATGAAGTGGAAAAAGTTTTTAAATTGGCAGAGCGAGGAACGACCGTGAAAACCGAAGTCATGGCAGGCGTTACAACTTTCATGACTATGGCTTACATTTTGGCGGTCAATCCGATTATCCTAAGTGCATCGGGAATGGATGCAGGAGCAATTTTTACTGCGACTGCTCTCGCGTCTGCGCTTGCAACTTTTTTGATGGCAACTTTGGCAAATATGCCTTTTGTTTTGTCGGCAGGAATGGGACTGAACGCATATTTTGCTTACACCGTTGTAATTGGAATGGGTTACACTTGGCAACAAGCACTGGCTGCAGTTTTTGTTGAAGGTGTAATTTTTATTGTCTTGTCTTTGGTAAATGTTCGCGAAGCAATTTTCAATGCAATTCCTGCGACTTTAAAAATTGCTGTGTCGGTCGGCATAGGATTATTTATCAGTTTCATCGGTCTGCAAAATGCACACATTGTAGTTGACGGACCAACTTTGGTAACAATTTTTTCTTTCAAAAATTCTGTGACGAGCGGAACTTTTAACTCAGAAGGAATAACTGTTTTGCTTGCCTTGATTGGAATTTTAATAACTGCTTTTATGCTGATAAAAAATGTTAAAGGCGGTGTTCTTTTCGGAATTTTTGCAACTTGGGGAATGGGAATGATTTGTCAGTTAATCGGACTTTATGTTCCCGATCCCGAGCACGGATTTTTTAGTATGTTTCCTTCAGGATTGATTTCGATGCCGGCATCACTTTCGCCGACATTTTTGCAACTGGATTTCAGCTCAGTTTTTTCTGTGGAATTTTTTACAATTTTGTTGGCATTTTTATTTGTAGATTTATTTGACACAATCGGAACGGTTATCGGCTGCGCGACGAAGGCAAATTTACTCGACGACGAAGGAAAACTTCCGCAAGTCAAACAAGTTCTTTTAACAGACGCATTAGGCACAACTGCAGGAGCGTTACTTGGAACTTCGACGATCACAACTTTTGTTGAGTCAACTTCAGGAATTGCGGAAGGCGGAAAGACAGGTTTGACTTCGCTGACGGCAGGAGGATTATTTTTGCTCGCACTGTTTTTCTCGCCGATATTTTTGTCAATTCCTGCCTTCGCGACTGCTCCTGCGTTAATTATGGTTGGATTTTTGATGATGCAACAAGTTACAAAAATTGAGTGGACAGATAATTTATTAAATGCAATTTCCGCATACATAACAATTTTTTCAATGGGATTTATGTACTCAATTTCTGAAGGAATTTGCTTGGGCGTAATTTCTTACACCGTCCTTCACGTCATGAACGGCGAAAGTTCAAAAATTACTCCGCTGATGTATATTCTTACAGTCTTATTTATCTTGAAATATGCTTTGCTTTGACGAATTCATTTGAATCTCGCGCAATCAAAATTGATAAAATTATCTTCTCCGCGTGAATAATTTTAATTTTCAATTCCTAACTCCTCGCTCCTAACTCCTAATTTCTCCTGACCTGTCCACTGTCTGTTGTCGCCGGAATTTATGAACACAAGTTTAAATATCCGGCGAATTTTTTGTTGTTTAAAAGTAGTGGACGGAAAATTTATGAAACTCCTGTGATTTTTTGTGAAAGATTATTGATTCTGCAATTTTCTTGTGATAAACTGTGCGAAGTTGTAAACAGTTGAGGTATTTTTTGTTTGCAACAAATCAGAAAGGCGGAAAGAATGGAAGTTATCTTAGCTGAGTACTTAGGTTTTTGCTATGGAGTGAAGAGGGCGATTAAAATTGCCAGGGAAAATGCGAATGGAATGAGCAACACGCTCGGTCCGATAATTCATAATCCGCAAATGGTTGAGCGATTGAAATCTGAAGGCGTTGGAACTGTTGAGGATTTGGAGGACGCACGCGAAGGCACAATTATAATTCGCTCTCACGGAGTCGGTCCGCAGATTTATGAAAAAATTACTTCCAAAGGTCTAAAGATTGTCGATGCGACTTGTCCGCACGTCAAAAAAGCTCAGACAGCGGCGCGAGAATTGGCAGAGGGCGGTTACAAAGTTGTAATTGTCGGAGAAAAAAATCACCCCGAAGTCAAAAGTATTTTTGAATGGGCTGCAGGTCGGGCGACAATTTTGGAGACTGAAGAGGAAGCAAAAAATTTTTCATCCTGTCTGAAATTGGGAATAGTTTCGCAAACGACAGTGGCAAGTGAACATTTCAAAAAAATCGTTCTGCAACTTTTGGACAAGTCAAAAGACATAAAAATTTTACGCACCATATGTACAGCGACTGAACAAAGGCAAACAGCAGCGATGGAGCTTGCGGAAAAAGTTGACTTGATGATTGTTGTCGGCGGTAGGAACAGCGCGAACACGACTAAACTTGCGAAACTTTGCAGTAGCAAATGCAAAACGTATCACATAGAAACTGCTCAGGAAATTTTGCCGGAATGGTTTAAAAAATCCAATAAAGTTGGTATCACAGCCGGAGCCTCAACACCCGACTGGATTATTAGGGAGGTACATGACAAGTGTCAGAGGATATGAAAAACGTAGCGGAAGACATGGGGAGTTTGCTCGAATCTGTTGGCGATTTTAATTTCGTCGCCGGAGATATTGTGGAAGGTACTGTTGTACAGGTGAATCACAACGAAGCATTTGTTGACATCGGTTACAAGCAGGAAATTCCTGTTCCGAAAAGGGAACTTGCTTATCCTGAGCCGGAGTCGGCGGAGGACGTTGTAAAAGTCGGCGACAAGATTGAAGTTTATATTCAGTCGCTCGGCGGAGAGAATGGCGGCACTCTTTCCAAAATCAAAGCAGATCGCATGTCGGTCTGGAAGGACATTGAAGCGATTAAGGAGCGCGGAGAAACTGTTCAGGCGAAAATTACTCAAGTCGTCAAGGGCGGACTTGTTGCAGTTGTAAACGGCTTGCGCGGTTTTATTCCTGCGTCGCAAATGGAACTTCATTTCGTGAAGGACTTGTCTGTTTACGTTGACCAAACCGTAGAGGCACTGCCGATCGAAATTGACAAACACAAACAGCGTTTAGTTCTTTCGCGTCGTCAAATTCTGGAAAAAGAACGCGATTCAAAACAGGAAGAAGTTTTCAAAAATCTTGAGCCCGGACAGACAGTCAAAGGCACAGTCAAACGCCTTGTGGACTACGGCGCATTTATCGACGTGGGCGGAGTTGACGGACTTGCACACATTTCGGATCTTTCTTGGGAGCGCGTCTCGCATCCTTCAGATGTACTCAAAGTCGGTGACGAAGTTGATGTTTATGTCAAGAATGTTGACGCAGACAACAAGAGAATTTCTTTGTCAGTGAAAAATACTCAACGCGATCCTTGGCTCGATAAGGCAGAAAAATATGTCGAAGGCGATTTGCTGGAAGGAAAAATTGTCAAGATTGCAAAGTTCGGTGCGTTTATGGAAATTGAGCCCGGTTTCGACGGACTTATTCCGATGGGCGAAATTTCGGATCGCCACATTGAAAACGCCGATGAAGTTCTTCAAGTCGGAGACATCGTTAAAGTCAAAGTTATGCGTATAGATTTAAAACGCAAACGCATTTCACTTTCAATCAATCGCGCAAAACGCGACTCAGAATCTGCAAAGGTGAAACGTTATCAAGCTGAAAATCAATCCGCACCTGTGACTGTCGGCGAGGAAGCTCCTAACCTTGAACAGGCTGAATAACTTTTAATCATCATAAAAAAAAACTTTCGCCGCTCGATGATGCGTGGAAAGTTTTAAATTCATTGCAAAAGTCTTTGTCAATTTCTTTAGACGAACTGATTTAGTATCGGTTCGTCTTTTGAGTTTCAGGAAAAAATTTTTTGGCAACTAATCTTGATAAATTCTCGCCTCCAACGGTTGCAGAAAATTTTTGTCGGAATTTTTTTCGCTGTCGATTAAAATTTTTTTCTCCGCAAAATTTTTTGGCAACTCAACTTTTTCCTGCGAAAAGTTCACTGCGGTTACAAATTTTTTTTCTTCCGAACTCCGCGCAAAAGCAAAAATTTTTTCGTCCTCCGCCAAAAGCATTTCAAAATCTCCGAAAATAAATTCAGGATTTTCACTTCTGAACTTCGACAATTTTCTGTACCAATTCAAAACTGAATCAGAATTTTTTTCCTCAGCCGCCGCATTGACTTCAAGATAATTTTCATTGACAGGCAACCAAGTTTTTTCCGCATCCGAAAAGCCGGAATTTTTTTCCGCACTCCACTGCATCGGAGTTCGCGCATTATCTCGACTGAAAAATTTTATAAAGTCAATCGCTTCCGCTGCGCTGAAACCTTCCTGAATTGCAAAATCAAATTGACTGCGCGAAGAAATATCGTTGTACTTTTCAATTTCATTCCAAGAGACATTACTCATTCCAAGTTCCTGCCCTTGAAAAATAAAAGGCGTTCCGCGCATGGTCAGCAAAACAGTTGCAAGTGCCTTCGCCGCTTTAATTTTGTTCGCACCCTTCGCAAAAAAATAATTCACGCAGCGCGGCTTGTCATGATTTTCAAAAAAGGCAGGATACCAACCATTATTTTTTGTCGCGGCTTGACTGTTTGAAATTGCCTGTTTCAGCTCGGAAAGTTTCCACTCGGTCGGGCGACACCAAATTTCTCCATTCTTCAAAGGCAAATTGACGTGGCTGAACTCGAACAGCATATCAAAAACTCCGTCCTTGCCAACCCAGCGACTTAATTCTTCCGCCGCTACTCCGTTCGCCTCGCCGACTGTAAAAATATTTTTTCCGGCAAAAACTTTTTCCTTGAACTCGCGAAGAAAATCCAAAATTCCTTCCGTGTTCGCGGTGAAATTGTGAATCGTTGTCAAGCCGTCTTTGCCATCGGGCTCGCCGTCCAAAAATTTTTTTGGTTTTTTGATGTAAGTTATCGCGTCGATTCTGAAACCGCCAACGCCTTTTTCCAACCAAAAATTTGCCGCGTCGTAAAGTGCTTGACGAACTTCAGGATTTTCCCAATTTAAGTCAGGCTGTTCGACTGCAAAAGTATGCAGGTAAAATTGTTTCCGCTCCTCGCACCAAGTCCATGCACTGCCGCCAAAAATACTTCTCCAATTTGTAGGAGGACTGCCGTCGGCTTTCGCGTCGCGCCAAATGTACCAGTCGGCTTTTGGATTATTTTTATTTTTTTTCGACTCCAGAAACCAATTATGTTTGTCCGAACTGTGATTGTAAACCAAGTCCATGACAATTTTAATTCCGCGCTTGTCAGCCTCCGCGATTAAATTTTCAAAGTCAGACATCGAGCCGTAAGCGGAATCAATTTCAGTGTAGTCGGAAATATCGTAGCCGTTGTCAACCATCGGCGAAGGATAAATCGGCGTTATCCAAATTGCTCCGACAGAAAGTTCTTTCAGATAGTCCAGATGATTTGTAATGCCTTTTAAATCGCCTGTGCCGCTGCCTGACGCATCTGAAAAACTTTTTGGATAGATTTGATAGGCGACAATTTTTTTCCACCATTCAGCCATAAATATCACGCTCCGAACAAAAAAATTTTTTCTACATTGTTCCACAAAAATTTTTTATTTTTTTTTCAATCAAAATTTTTCGCTCAAAAATTTTTCAATCACAGAAAAAACTTCTTCGCGACATTCAGTCAGCGGCAAAAGATGTCCGCCGTTTTCAAAAAATTTTATTCGCGCAATTTTTGAACCGACATTTTCAAAAATAAAATTCGCACTTTTTGTTTGCGCCGTGTGATCGTCCTTCGCGTGAAGAATTAACAGCGGCGTTTGGACTTTCGACAAATTTTTTTTTACATCCGCCAGCAAGTCAAAAAGTTCGTGAACACAAATTAAAGGCATCTTTCTGTAAACTTGATTGACCGCAGGCGGAACATTTTTTAATTTCCTACGCGGCTGAAAAATCATTTCCATCCCGCACTCACTGCGCGGTGGCAAATTTTCCGCTCCCAAATTCTCATCAACAAAAATTGGCGCAGAAATTGTTACAACTTTTTCAACTTCGCGACAGGTAGAAAGTTTCAAAGTCAAAAGTCCGCCCATCGAGTGACCCGCAACAAAAATTTTTTTACAGGCACCATTTAGAATCGACCAACCGTCCAAGACTGTGTTGAACCAATTTTCTGCCGTCGTACGCATTAAATCTTTTTCATTCGTCCCGTGTCCCGATAATCTGATTCCCAAAACAGTAAAGCCGACATCATTCAAAAATTGTCCCAGCAAAAGAAGTTCAGCAGGCGAACCGGTAAAACCATGAATCAACAGAACGCCTTCCTCGCCGCCTTTCAAAAAAAAAGTTTCAGCACCTCGCCTGATCAAGAAAAATTCCTCCTCGTATAATAAAGTAATGATATTCCCGTCCAGTGGACGTGATATAATA
>CALEPR010000027.1 GCA_937910665.1 uncultured Selenomonadales bacterium | reverse complement strand
TGTAAAATAGTTTGTGTAAGTGAGATTATGCAAACTATTTTTTATGGAGTGAGTGCAATGAGAAAAAATCGAAATACGCCCGGCAGAAAAATTGCGGAAGCGATAATAGCGGAATATAAACCGCAGACAGTCTCCAAAATGCAAGAAGCATTAAAGGAAGTGTTCGGTCCGATGTTTGAGGCAATGCAAGGTGGCGAAATGACAGGCTATCTCGGTTACGAATCCAACGACAAAGGCGAAAAAATGACGGAAAAGTTCAGTTAAGTTTTTGTAAAATTTTTGCAGAAAAAAATTTACTCGCTCGAAATTGTTGTATTCGTCGTGTCGCTGAATTTTTTTGCAACTTCAAAGACTTCCTCCCGCGCCGCCAGAAAAATATCAACAAGTTTTGGATCGAAATGAGTTCCTCGCTCCTCCAAAATTATATTCATCGCCTTGTCGAGCGGAAAACCTTCCTTGTAGCTGCGTTTTGAAACAAGTGCGTCAAAAACATCGGCGACTGCCATAATTCGCGCAGACAGGGGAATATTTTCCTCAGACAAGCCTGTCGGATAACCTTTGCCGTCCCAGCGTTCGTGATGATAAGTCGCAAGATTTTTCGCCTCATACAAATAGTGAGAGTCGGGAACCATTTCGATTATCGAACTCAAAATTCTGCCGCCGGCTGTCGTGTGCGTTTTCATTATGTCAAATTCTTCCTTCGTCAATTTGCCGGGCTTATTCAAAATGGAATCGGGAACGGCAATTTTTCCAATGTCATGGAGCGGAGCTGACCTGTAAACGTCCGTGATAAATTTGTCGGTTAATTGATCTGAATAAACTCCTTTGCGCTTCATTTCCTTCAAAATAATTCTGACGTATTCGGCAGTTTTTTTAATGTGCTGTCCTGTATTTTCGTCGCGACTTTCAACCAAATCAGCCAAAGTTATAATCAGTGCGTCTTGCATTTGCGAAATAGTTTTGTTTTTCTTTTCAACGTCGTCAATGTATTTGACAGTGTCCTCAGTCATCTTCACGAAAGCCAAGTACAAATTTTCTATTTCGTCGCCGGTGCGAATATCCAAATTTCTAATCTGTTCAAGATTTTTTTCAAAAGTTTCCTCATTCTTGAAAGCAAAATCTTCTGCAGAGTGAGCAATTTTATTTATCGGCGAAAGAATATTTCGATTGACAAAGTGAAATCCTCCCAAAAGAATCATAATCAAAATTATGGAAAAAATTCCCGCAAGTTTTTTTAAATAATCTCGTGACTGAGTTCGCAGTTCATCCATAGAAACATCGACAGCAGCATAGCATTGAGTTACGCCGGAAAAATTTTTTACAGGAACATAAATCGTCAAAAGCCAGCCGTAACTGTCGTCGGAAATTATCGGATCAATTTCTCCGCCGCTCAACAAAGTCGGCAGGAATGGTTCAAAAGTATCGGAAAATTCTTCGACAAAACCGGGATCTTGTCCTGACATCTCCGGCGTGTCCAAGTCAAAGACAACGTGACAGCCATCCTCCAAAATTTTGTAGACATAAACATATTTAATGTCGGGAGAACTGTCGCGAACTTTATACAAACGCATTTTGGTAGCATTGTAACCTGCAGCGTCGTAACCTTTCTCAAGATATTCATCAACTTTATCGGGGTCTATGGAGTCGGCGACAAGATTTGCAACGCCCAGAGCAAGTTGCTTGTGTTTCTCAATAGAAGAATCCAAATAAATATTATAGCTAATCGCGGAGGCGATGACGGCGAAAGCCGAAAGCGCGATTAAAAGCAAGAGCAACATTTTCGTCCGCACGGAAAAATTTTTTTTACTGATATTTTCTGACATATTTTTCTATTCCCCCTTTGCTCCTTCAAAAAATTTTTTTTCATTCAAGTGATATTGGATAAATTTAAATTTGTATTCCACATTATCAAAGCATCTTCCTCAGGATTTGTGTAGTAATTTTTTCTGCGCCCGACGCTTTTCAGTCCGAAACTTTCATACAGTTTGACGGCGGCAAGATTGCTCGGTCGAACTTCCAAAGTTATCGCCTTCGCTCCGCGCCGTTTGCAAACTTCAATCAGTTCGGAAAAAATTTTTGTCCCGAAACCTTTTTCACGAAATTCCGGCGCGACGGCAATTTTAAAAACTTCCGCTTCCTCGAAAGAAACAAACGCCGCCGCATAAGCTACAATTTTTTTTTCAACCTCGCCGACTACCGCCTCAATATTTTTTTCCTGCGAATATTTCCAGTAATCCGTCATCTTCCAAGGAACAGGAAAACTTTTGAAGTCGATCTCGGCAACTTGTTCGGCATCTTCGGGAGTCATTTTTCTGAAAGTAATTGTTGGCGTTTCTCCCATAAAACTTCCGCCTCCGATCTGCGAACATAGAGCGGCTCCAAATTCATCAAGTTATCAACCTGTCCTGCGTCGAGTAAAAATTTTCCGCACAGAGCGACATTTGCGGCGCGGGGCATTTTTAAATTCGAGGGAGCAATTTTCACATTCGCGGGAAGTTCAACTTTTATTTTATGCAAAACATCTCCGCACAAAAAAATTTCGCCGTCAATTTTTCCTGCGGAAGTTACAATTTCATCAATCGCCTGAACTTCAATTTCAGTTTGCGGCAAAAAATTTTTAAACTGCTGAACATAAGCGCGATTTTTCTGTGCGTCGATTAAAGGCAGAACAGTTACAGAATCTGTCGGGAAATTGAAAGCAATCGCTTGCAAAGTCGGTACGCCGATAATTTTTATTTTCCAAGCGTAAGCTAAAATTTTCGCCGCCGCCAATCCAATCCTCAAACCTGTGAAAGATCCCGGTCCTATGCTCACGGCAACTGCGTCAATTTTTTCTTCCGCGACAGAATTTTTTAAAACTTCCTCAATCTGAATCTGCAAAGTTTCGGAGTGCGGCGAACGACTTTCTTGAATTACTTCCGACAAAATTTTTCCGTCCGAAATGACTGCGACGCTCGCCGCTCGCGTCGAAGTTTCTATCCCCAAAATTTTCAATCCAAAATCTATCCTCCCCAAAAAAAATTTTAGAACTTGTATTCACAAGTTCCAAGTTTAAGGGATAAGAGTTTTCTTTTCCCTTAAACCTTATCCCTATTCCCTGAAGCTGTGAATACAGTTTCTTAGTCGTCGTTGTTCACAAAATCTTCCAGTTCATCAATAAATTCCCGATGTTCTTCGCCGACGCAGGAAAAATTTATTCGCCGCATATTGCGCGATTCTTTTATCCTCTCGATTTCAATTTTAACATAGTCGTCGGGCAATTCTTCAGGAAATTTTTCTGCCCACTCTATAAAAACAATTCCTTCCGGAAAATCTGTATATTCGTAGAAGCCAATGTCCTCCAGTTCATCGACCGAATTCAGTCGATACAGATCGAAATGAACTATAGGACAAAAACCTTCGTAAATGTTCATCAAGTTGAATGTCGGACTGGTAACTTCGCCCTGCACTCCCAAAGTCCGCGCCATGCTCTGAACAAACAAAGTTTTTCCTGCGCCCAAAACTCCCTGCAAACAAATTACAGTTCCTTCGCGCACTCTTTGCGCTACCTTTTCTGCTAATTTTACCGTCCCGTAAGGGGACTGAGTTATGTGAGTAAACATTATCGCCTTTCCTTTTCAAAATGTTATTCTACAAAAAAATTTCCAATACTATATCACATTCTTTGCCAAGTTTCTACACAAAAAAAAGAAACCGACTTTTAAAATCGGTTGGATAAATCGAAGATTCACAAAAATTATTTTTTCTGCTGAACTTTATCTTTTTCAAATTGTTGTGGCCGTGTCTTGTCGTCAGATTTTTTTTCTTTGTCAGAAGAATCTTTTTTATCGGGCGGCGGGAGAGCATTTCCATCTTTATCTTTCGGCGGCTCGGGAGGATTTTTTCCGTCGCTGTCTTTAGCTTGCGTTGATTTTAATTTAGTATCACCTGAATTTTTTTTGTTTTTGTCGGAAGAATCTTTTTTATCGGGCGGCGGGAGAATTTTTCCATCTTTATCTTTCGGCGGCTCGGGAGGATTTTTTCCGTCGCTGTCTTGAATTTGCGTTAATTTTAACTGAGGTTCATCAGAATTTTTTTTGTCTTTTGAACTTGCCGCAGAAACATTTCCGACAGTTACGCCGAAAACAAATGTCCCGATCAAAAGTCCGCTTAAAATTTTTTTCCAATTCATAATCTAACACACTCCTAAAACCTAAAAAAATAATAACCAAGATTAGGCAAAACCTTCATCTTGGACATAATTTAGTCTGTAATTATTAAATCGAAATTAAAAATATAAAAATTTTTAAATCTTTAATGTACCCTCACAATGGGTTAAGCTACAAAAAATCAAGACAAAAATTTTTCACAGAGCATTTGAAGCATAACCAAATATCTTGCGGAGCGTCGATAATCTTCAAACTGCAAAGAAGTTTTTACATTTTCCCGAACCGAGTCAATTATATCCAACAATGTTATGACATCAATTCCGACTGAATTTGTTGAAGTGCGACCATTTAAAAATCTTGTCTTAATGCGTTCACGTGACAAAAAATTTTTCTCCAGCTCCTCAAGAATTTCTTCCAATACAATTCGCTGACAATTTTTCATTCGAAAAATTTTTTTATTTTCTTCCTGCATTTATCCTCTCCGAAATTTTTTCCAAAATCCTAACGTCTTGCTCAGTCAAATTTGAATATTGTTCGAGCGTCGCGCGGGTCAATCCGTTATAAGCGTCAAGTTTTTTGGTCAGCGTGGAAAGTTCTTTGCGAACATCATCGAACATCGCAGTAAGATTTTCTGTGCCGGAAACAATTTTTTTGCCGACTTCTTTAAAATTATCTGCGGAATCAAGCGTGGCATTTTCAAGATTGGTAGTCGCTTCGACGACGGAAAGATTTTGGCTTGAAATTTCTCCGGCAATACGAACCAGTTCGGAAGTTTCTTCCTGCGCCGCATCGAAAGATTTTTTCAATTCCTCGATGACCTGCAATTTATTTCCAAGTTCATCAATCGAATCAGAAATTTTTTCAAAATCTTTTGCGAAGGCAGGAACTTTTAGAAGTTGACCGACAACGCCGAGAAGTTTCACAGAAGTTTGGAGCGAAGATTTATTTTCCTCTCCAATTTCCTGAAGTTTTTGAAAGTCAGCCGAAAAACTTTTTGAAAGTTCGTTCATCGTTTCAGAATTTTTTTCGACAGAATTTGCAACGTCGGAAAATTTTTCTCCAAGTCTGCGAACATTTATTTCAGTCGAGGCAGAGCTGTCCTCAATGCTTTTTATCGACGCACCGATTGCCGCGATTGTTTCGGAAAGCGCGGATAAATTATCCAAAGTGGCAAGTCGCGAGCGAATACCTTGCAAATTTTCTTGCAGTAAGTTTGAAGTTTCTGTAACTGCGCTCATAGCTTCCGCTGTCGTTCCGTAACCTTCGTTAATTTTTTGTCGCAGTTGCTGAAACTGAATTTCTATGCGCTGATGATCTTCCTCTGCCGCATCCGCCGCATTAGTCAGCGCACGACGCAAAAAAGTTGCCGCCGCCACTGCGCTGATCACCGCGACTATTAAACCGATTATGTCATCAATTTTTAAAATTGCGCCAAGCGACACTAGCGAAAAAAACAATGCGCCTGCAAATCCGTTTTCGCTGCCATTCATGGAATCAATCCTTTCAATTTTTTTCGCTGCCAATTATATAACAAAAACTTTCCACAATTCAATCAATCGCAAAAATTTTAAAATCTCCCGCCGAATTCACCGCATCAATAATATTTTGGTCAGTAAGCTCTTTGTTCCCGTTAAAAAAAATTTCAATAAAACTTTGTCCGATAAAAAAATTCATATTCTCGACCCTTTCAGCGGTACCGGAACTTTTTTAACCAGACTTATTCAAAGCGGTTTGATTAAAAAACAAGATTTATTGCGAAAATATCAAAATGAACTCCACGCCACTGAAATTATTTTGTTGGCTTATTATATTTCTGCCATAAATATTGAAAATTCTTTCCACGACGCGCTGAATTTGCAAGATTTTTTCCCTTTTGAAGGTATTTGTTTGACTGATACTTTTGAAATGTTTGAACGTGATGAAATTGAATTTTTACATTTTTCTTTTGAAGAAAATGCCGAACGAGTTCAGGATCAAAAAAATACAAAAATTGAAATTATTATAGGAAATCCTCCGTATTCAGTCGGTCAAAAATCTGCGAACGATAACAATCAAAATAATTTTTATGAAGAAGCAAAAGAAATTTACAGGAGTATGGAAATAGATGAGCTTGTAGAAAAAGCTTACGAAGAGCGTACTGTAGTAAAGTTTAATCTGCAGGATACTGTAAAAAGCTTGTAAATTTTACCGATATTCTAAAAGTGAAGCTTTTTTTTAATTTATTTTGTGCGTTAAAAAAATATATTTCTCTCTTTTTCTGTGTGTCTTGTCTTTGGGCTTTGTCTTTTTCTCAGGAAGAAGATAAAGTACCTTTCATGCTTTCCGGAATATGGGAAAATTACAGCCGTTATGTGGTTTTTGACACAGAAAGTGAAGAAAACGCACCAGATATTGTCTTACGAATTTATTACCAGTGGTATAACGATAGGGCAGCTGAAGACTCTAGCCTTTCAGAAGAAAATCCAAGAAATGTAAATAATGCTACGCCAAGAAGTAAAGCTCAAAGTTTAAAGATACGCTACATTCCTTTAACTGATGAGCTTTACCCTCAGGGCTACGAAAAGAATGTTGTTCAAGAAGACGGTGATGTTCTTTTTTCAGAAAATGTTCCTTCAGGTGCCTGGGACATGCAGGTTACTTTTCCTGGTGTAAAGGAAGTTTACCACATTCCGATTGCTGTTATCGGAGACGAGCTTTATCTTAACTTTGCAATAAAAAAAGAAGACTCAGATGCAGTTCCTTCAACAGGCATGCTGGAAGGAATAACCGTTCAGTCAGGAAACCTTATGGCCGGCTTCTGGCAGGACTATTCTCTTGGAGAAGGAATTTTAATAAGCCCCAGAAAAGAAAAGACAGAGCTTTTGTCAT
>CALEPR010000026.1 GCA_937910665.1 uncultured Selenomonadales bacterium | reverse complement strand
AGGCCAAGGAAATCCATTTTCAGAAGCCCTAATTCTTCCAGCGTTGTCATAATATACTGGGTCACGACCGAACCATCCGATCCCCTGGCCAGAGGAACATATTCTACTAAAGGTTCCCTGGAAATAACTACTCCTGCAGCATGCATGGAAGCATTCCTGGGCAGGCCTTCCAGCCTTTTGGCCATATCGATAAGCTTTCTGACATTCTCATCAGAATCATAAGCATTTTTCAGGTCATTGCTGGCCGCGATCGCTTTATCGATGGTGATCCCCAGCTCCATGGGAATCATCTTTGCAATAGAATCCACTGCCCCATATGGCATATCCAGGACCCTGCCTACATCGCGGATGGCATTTCTGGCTTTCAGTGTTCCGAAGGTGATTATCTGAGAAACACATTCACTTCCATATTTGCGTGTGACATAATCTATCACCTCGCCCCTTCTTTCGTAACAGAAATCCACATCAATATCAGGCATGGATACACGCTCCGGGTTGAGGAACCTTTCAAAAATCAGACTGTATTTAATGGGATCTATATCCGTTATGCGCAGACAGTACGCCACAATGCTTCCTGCGGCGCTGCCTCTGCCGGGACCTACCATTATGTCATTGGATTTCGCGTAGTTTATGAAATCCCATACTATGAGGAAATAATCCACATAGCCCATTTCTCTGATGGTCTTCAGCTCATAATCAAGCCTTTCCTCATGATCCTGCCAGTTTTCATATCTGGACCTTAAGCCTTCCCGGCAAAGCTTTTCCAGATATTCATATGCTGTATATCCATCAGGGACATAAAAACGGGGAAGTTTCTGAACTCCGAACTCTATTTCGACATTACATCTGCGGGCGATCTTTCCGGTATTTTCTATTGCCTCGGGAGCATAAGAAAAAAGAGCCTTCCTACTCCCGCCCTATGCTTATTTATGAAGTTCATGCAGGTTCATGGCAACGCAAATCAAAAGGTAACAGTGATACAGGCGACGTTTATTTGAGTTACCGCGAGCTTGCGGACAAGTTAATCAGCTACGTCAAGAAAATGAATTATACTCATATTGAGTTTATGCCTTTGACGGAGCATCCTTTCGACGGCTCTTGGGGCTATCAAACAACAGGTTATTATGCGGTGACAAGTCGATATGGTGAGCCGAATGATTTTCGCTACTTGGTTGAAACTGCACACAAAAACGGTATCGGAGTAATTATGGACTGGGTGCCTGGACATTTCTGCAAAGATAATCAAGGATTGCGCGAGTTCGACGGAACGAAACTTTATGAATCTGACAATCCGCAACTTGCTGAAAATAAAGGCTGGGGTACGATAAATTTCGACTATGGCAGGACAGAAGTTCACAGCTTTTTAATTTCCAATGCGCTTTTCTGGTTCGAAGAATATCACATTGACGGCTTGAGGATTGACGGCGTGGCAAATATGCTGTACTTGGACTTTGGTCGCGAGGAAGGCGAATGGACACCGAATCGTTACGGCGCGAATGGAAATCTTGAGGCGATAGAGTTTTTAAAAAATCTTAATGAAACAGTCTTCAAGTATCACCCCAACGCCTTGATGATAGCGGAGGAGTCAACTGCTTGGCCTTTAATTTCAAAACCGGTTTACATGGGCGGGTTAGGTTTCAATTACAAGTGGAACATGGGCTGGATGAATGATATGCTTGCTTATGTCAGTTTAGATCCAATTTACCGCAAGTGGAATCACGACAAAGTTACTTTCAGCTTTATGTATGCGTTCAGTGAAAACTTTATTCTGCCATTGAGTCATGATGAAGTTGTTCACGGCAAATGTTCGCTGATTGAAAAAATGCCCGGCGACTACTGGAAAAAATTTGCAGGGCTTAGAACATTTTTCGGCTACTGGATGGCGCACCCTGGCAAAAAACTTTTGTTCATGGGCGGCGAGTTCGCGCAGTTTATTGAGTGGAATGAAAATGACAGCTTAGATTGGCACTTGGTCGAACAGTATGAAAAGCACACGCAAATGCAAAAATATTCTGCGTCGCTGAATAAATTCTACTGCGAAAATAAATCTTTGTGGCAAGTTGATTTTGACTGGAATGGATTTCAATGGATTGACGCAAATGACAATCAAAACAGCGTTGTGTCATTTATTCGCAAGGCAAAAGATTCTGACGACTATGTTATTGCGGTTTGTAATTTTACTCCTGAAGTGCGCGAAAATTACAGGCTGGGCGTACCTGACAAAGGCGCATATGTTGAAGTGTTTAATTCAGACTTAGAAGAATTTGGGGGCAGCGGCGTGGAAAATGACGGCGAAATTTTATCTCAAGATGTCGGCTGGCATAATCGTGAGCAGTCGATAGAAATAAAAATCCCGCCGCTTGCAACAATTTATTTCAAGCATAAGAAAGTTTAGTATGGAAAAATTTTTTGAAACAGAAAGTCTTTTTCCTGAAGAAAGTGAAAAAATTTTTTTAGAGCAAGGCGAAGGGGATTTTTTCGGTCAAGAGAAAATTAAACGCAAACGCGGTCGTCCTCCGTTCAGCGAAGAAAAAAAAGCTCAAATAAAAGCAAAACGCGACGCAGGCAAAACAAAAAGATTTTCTGTCGGTGAAGAGCCGAACAAAAGAATGAAAGATGGAAAGTGAGTTAGATGGAAAGCTGGAAAGTTAATTCCTAACTCCTCACTCCTAACAATGAAAAATGGAGGTTAAAAATTTATGAAAGTTTTGTATGTAGCTTCTGAGGCTGTGCCTTTTGTAAAAACCGGCGGACTTGCAGACGTGGCAGGTTCACTGCCAAGAGCCCTCAAGGATCAAGGCGTTGATGTCAGAGTTATCCTGCCGAAGTTCAGCAAAATTTCCGAAGAATATCGCGACAAAATGGAACACATTTACGACGGCACTATCAATGTTTCTTGGCGCACAAAATTTGTCGGAATTGATAAATATGAACTCGACGGAGTAATTTATTATTTTGTCGATAACGAAGAATATTATTATCGCGATGGCGTTTACGGCTACGACGACGACGCAGAAAGATTTTCATTTTTCTGCCGCGCAGTTTTGAATTGCCTTCCTGCACTCGATTTCTTCCCCGACGTTATCAATGCAAATGATTGGCACGCAGGTTTGGTTCCTGTCCTCCTGAAGCTGGAACACAACGGCGACGAACGCTATGACAACATTAAAACTCTCTACACGATCCACAATCTGAAATATCAAGGCGTATTTCCTAAAGATGTTATGAGCGACGTGTTGGGGCTTGATTGGCGCTATTTTAATAATGGCGACTTGGAATTTTATGATGCGGTCAACTTCATGAAAGGCGGAATTATTTACGCCGATTTCGTTTCGACTGTCAGCAAAACTTACGCACAAGAAATTCAGTATGAATATTTCGGCGAACACCTTGACGGACTTCTTCGCAGTCGCAAAGATGATCTTTATGGTATCGTGAACGGAATTGACTACAATGTTTACAATCCTTCGACAGATAAAAATCTTTTCGTGAACTATGACAATTCAAATGACTTGGTTGCTTATGAGCGCAAGTGCGACAATAAAGTTAAACTGCAGGAACTTTTGGGACTTCCTCAACAAAGAAAAGTTCCGATGGTTTCAATGGTCACAAGATTGGTCGCGGCGAAAGGTTTGGACTTGGTCGTTAGAATGATGGACGAACTTTTGCAGCATGAAGATTTTCAATTTGTTTTGCTTGGCACGGGCGACAAAGTTTATGAAGATTGGTTTAAAGGCTTGGCGTGGAGATTTCCGCAGAAAGTTTCTACAAACATTTATTTCTCGAACGAACTCGCGCAGAGAATTTACGCTGCGTCAGATATTTTCTTGATGCCGTCGAACTATGAACCTTGCGGAATTGGTCAGTTAATTGCTATGCGTTACGGCGCAGCTCCTGTCGTTCGCGAGACAGGCGGACTGAAAGATACTGTTCGTCAGTATGACAAGTATGAAAAGCAGGGCAACGGCTTTGTTTTCAGCAACTACAACGCGCATGAAATGATGTATGCAATTAAACGCGCTCTTAGCACTTACGGCAACTTTGAAGTTTGGTTGCAGATTGTTTCAAACGCGATGAACAGCGATTACAGTTGGAAAGAATCTGCTCGCGAATACAAAGAACTTTATGAAAAACTTTTGCAGAAATAATTTAGGTTACTAAAGAAATTCTGCGTCAAAGCCCGGCGTGTAGTTTCGCGTCGGGCTTTTATAATTTTTTTTGCAGGAGATGATAAAATGGCAGTCGATAAAAATTTATTTCTGTATGACTTGGCGGTCGTGGCGATTATAAAAAATGAAGCTCCATACCTGCAAGAATGGCTGGACTATCATTTGCTTGCAGGAGTTAATCATTTTTACATTTATGACAATCAGGACGACGACGAACAGAAAAAAATTTTGCAACCTTACATTGACACAGGACTTGTGACGCACATTCCCTATCCCGGCAAAGCCAGACAGTATGAGGCTTACAACGACGCGACGCAAAATTACAAATTTTTTTGCAGGTATATGACTTTTATCGACGCTGATGAATTTATTCTTCCAAAAGACAACAGAAGTATTGTTGAAGTTGTTGATGAAATTTTTTCTGCCAATCCAAACGCTGCAGCTCTTGGCGTAAATATTTTTGGTTTCGGTTCAAACTTTCAAGACAAAGCCGACTACTCGCGTGGAGTTTTGGAAAGATTTACTCGCCGCGCTTCTGTAGATTGGGCACCGCCTTTCCCTTCAGGTTTGCCGGGAGGAACTGCTCACATATCTTCAATAACAAATCCGCGCAGAATAGATTATTTTCATAATCCGCACTTTGCAAATTATTTTGAAGGTTGCTCTGCCATAAATGAAACAGGCAAACCGGTTCAGCTTTTTTACAATTATCCGCCGACTGTAGAAAAAATTGTAATGCACCATTACCACAATAAATCGCGCGAGGAATATATTAACAAAGTCAAGCGCGGAACTGCAGATGCACTTTATAATATTTACAAATATGAGGAAGAAAATTACACTCACGACACTCCTGAGAACGAAGTTTTTGATGACAGCATTTTAAAATATCGTGACGCACGGAGAAAATTTTTTGATGATATTGCAGGGGGGGGGGTGAATTTTTAGAAAAATTTTCTGCGTTAAATAAAATTGATTTCACCAAAATTTTTAATGCGCTCATGCAAAATCTGTCGCCGATGTTTTCAGTCAATGTTCCTGCAATTTTTCTTCAAGACAGAATGGAAAATTTTTTGATTTGCAGAAGGTTAGCTGAATATCTGCGCGAAAAAAAGTTAATGGCAAAAAAAGCTGCAAACTTTTTTGAAGAACTTTCGCTCACGGCAATTCACTTTACTTTTGCAACCAATGTTAATTTAATTGACATAAATTTGTTGATTGCCGAACTGCCGAAGATTTTAAAATTAAATTATCCTGAAGTTGAAAATATTCGCAAAGTCTGGATTAAAATGATGCCGCAGGTGTTGAACATTTACCGCGTTTATGATCCGAACGCTTGGCGCAAATTTGTCAATTTAAAATATTTGACTGAAATGTTAGTGACTTTTGATGACAAGAAAAAATAATTTTTTGTGGAGGAAATTTAATGGCGGTCGATAAAGATTTATTTCTGTATGACTTGGCTTTTGTCGCGATTATGAAAAATGAAGCTCCTTACATCAAGGAATGGTTGGACTATCATTTGCTGGCAGGCGTGAATCATTTTTATATTCTCAATAATGGCAATAGCGAAGAATTCAAAAATATTCTGCAACCATACATTGACAAAAATATTGTTACGCTCTTTCCAAAACGTGATAGCAAGGGTCGTGAAGGTCAAATTATTCGGTACAATGATGTCATAAAAAAATATAAATTTTTCTGCAGGTATATGGCTTTTATCGACGGCGATGAATTTATTTTTCCAAAAAGCAAGCCAACGATTCCTTAAGTTTTGGACGATATTTTAAAAGACAATCCGCAAGCAGGAGCTATCGGAATTAACTGGCACTGTTTCGGTTCCAATGGTCAAGAAAAAGCAGATTACAGTCGCGGAGTTTTGGAAAGATTTACTCGCCGCGCTCCGACAGAATGGGGCTATGGTACTCAGGACGGTCAACTTTATGGAAATTGGCACATTAAAACTGTGAGCAATCCACGCAAAGTTTACATTGAACACGTTCACGGTGTAATGTTGTTTGATAACTGTTATTCAGTCAATTCAGACGGCAAGCCGATTTATTCGCTGTTCAACAATATTCCGCCATTGGCTGACAAAATCATTGTCAATCATTACTATGTTAAATCTTTGGAAGAGACAGCAAAAAGAAGATCAGGAACTGCCGCACGCCACAATGCCTATGAAAAAGTTTGCAATGAAGTTTTTGACGATGGAATTTTAAAATATCGTGACGCAAGAAAAGAAGAATTGAACTTAGCAGGGGGGTGAATTTTTAGAAAAATTTTCTGAGTTAAATAAAATTGATTACAACAAAAATTTTAATGCGCTTGGGCGAAATTTGACTCCGACATTTACAAAATATGTTCCGCCGACATTTTTTCAAGGCAAATTGGAAACTTTTTTGACTTGTCGAGCATTGGCAGAGCATTTAAAAGAAAATATTTTTGACGAAGCTGTTGGAAGATTTTTTGAAGAAGCTGCCTTGAACGCAGTTTATAAAACTATGGTGTCTACCCAAATTTTATTGCTCGATTTTCTTTTATTGTTGAATGATTTGCCAAATTTTTTTAAGTCAGATTATCCGATTGTAAAAAATATTGTTAAGGCTTGCTTGAGTATTATTCCGAAAGTGAAGGATTACATCAGGAACTTAAAAGAACTGGATTATTTTAAATATCAAAATTATTATAACCTTGAAATTATTGAAAGATTATTGAAAAATTTTGACAACGCTTGAGAATAGTTTTAAACTTTAGTTGATAGTTACAAAGTTGTCAGTGTTTTGGTGGAAAGATTAAAAAGCGGAAAGACTACCGAAATATTTTTTATCTTTTTTTTCCATCGCTTTTCCAAAAACAAAAAATTAACTCCTAAATACTGAAGGGAAGTGTAAATTTATGAGCGATAAAAATATGAGAACCTGCGCGAGATGCGGCAGACAATTTTCAAGCAATTCAAATGAAAGATTTTGCAAAACCTGCGCGATTACACTTCTTCGCGGCGACGAAAAAACGCAGGAGAATATAAAAAATTTTGTCCGCGACAATCGCGGAGTTTCCGAGCGCGAAGTTATGGAAAAATTTGGCGTGTCGAAAAAATTTGTTCGGCAGATGCTCAGCAACAAAGTTGTTGCGACCGGCGCGGGCACTAAAATTCATTATCCCTGCGCGAACTGCGGCAAAATTATCACCGAAGGAGTTTACTGCAAGGAATGTTTTATTTTGCTGCGGAATCAAGTTCAAAAACAAAGTATGCAGATGGCTTATTTGCAAAGTTTGATGTCGCGCGGCGGTTTTGTTCAGCAATATGAATCGACAATTTTAGTTGTGGATCACGATGAACTTGCATTGAATGTCTTTAAATTTATTTTGGAAAAAGGACTGCCGAAGTATAAAATTTCTGTCGCCGGAAATTTAAATGGCGCGATGAATGTTATCCACAATTACAAAGTCGGATTGGTTCTTTTGGACGACACAGTTTCTCACGCCTTCGACGGTATGAAAATTTTAAAAAGTATTCGCGAAGAACCCGAGATGAAAGAAATTCCAATCGTGATGATGTCCGCGAAGGCTGACAAAAAAAATATCTCCGCCGGACTTTCCAGAGGAGCGACAGATTATATCAGCAAACCTTGCGAGCCGAATGATTTAATTGAGCGCGTGAAAAAAAATCTGGGTATCGAAGTTGAAAAGGCTCCGCAGGTCGAAAATTTAAATGTCGATTATGAATCCGAAGCGAAATATAAAATTTTGCTGGTGGACGATCAAGAAAAAGATATGCAGCAGGAAATAAATATTTTGGAGGACGTTTTCCCCTGCAACATCACGACGGCGAAAAATGGAATCGAGGCTCTTTATATGTTGAGCGATCCAAAATTTGAAACTGATCTTGTTCTTGTGAGTTTGGAAATGCCTTTCATGGACGGTTTTGAATTTCTTGCCTTCGTGGCGGACGACGAATATATGCGACGCTTTCCTGTGGTTATCATGACGACTTCAACCAATGTAAATATTTTGAGCGGAATAAAAAAATCTTTCGCGAAAGGTTACATCAGAAAACCTGACATTTCTGCGGAAGGTTTGGAGATGATCGCAAAAATTTTGGAGACTTGAAGAGAATGAAGAATTTTTTCTAATTAGGAATTAGTAATGCGTAATTCCTCCCTCCTAATTCCTAATTCCTAATTGAATTTACTCCTCCTTGCTGACTGTTTGAAGGGATGGGACATGGATTTAGCAGGAAAAAATTTACTCATCACAAATTGTTGCGGCTTGGGAGATTTAATTATGTTTACTCCTGTTCTTAGAAGTTTGAAAGAAAAATTTCCTACTTGCCATATCACTGTTGTGTGTCGAGATAATCACCGCGACGTTTTGACAGGATTGCCCTATATTGATAAAGTTGCTTGTATTTATCGCGGAAAACCTTTTGGACGTTATCGCTCGATTCCCGCCCTTTTGAATCAAGATGTAATTATTTTTACAGATTGGCATGTTATCTTGATGCTCTTTGCCAGACTTTTTCGTACGCCTCGCATAATTGGTTTTGGGAAGGAAGGACATTTTCTTACAAAATGTCTGAAAACAGTATTGAAAGGACCTATTCACCTTTCTCCGAATTATGTCGCTTGCACAAACGCAAAATTTATTTCCGATGTACTCGACATCAAACTTGAAGGAGACATGACTAAACCGGACATTTCCGCTCCTACAATCCAAGATGTTCAATCGGTCGATAAAATGCTCGCCGACATTGGTTTAAAAACTGACGCTCCATATATTTTGATGACACCTTTCACAGGTTCGGAGCAAAGAAATTTGCCGCTAAATACTGCAATAGAAGTAGTCCAATCGATCGAAAAAAAATATAATCTTCCTGTTGTAATTTCCGCGCCGTCGGAAAAAAATGATCTTGCAAAAAAAATTTCAAAATTCGTTGTGCCGGGATCAACTTCAATTCGTGAATTGGTCGAGTTGGTCGACAGAAGCAAAATGTTGATCTCTCCCGATAGCGGACCGATACATGTCGCCGCCGCTGTAGGAAAAAATTGCGTGGCAATTTTCAGCAAGGAACTTCCTTCGCGTTGGGCACCGAAAAAAAATTGTATTCCTCTCTACTTAAATTTGAGTTGTTCTCCTTGCGACGATGAAACCGCAAGAAATTGTTCGCACCTCAAATGTATTCGCGGAATAACTGCCGACATGATAGTGGAGGCTTGCGATAAATTTATAAACAATTTGAAGGAGTGAGTTCAATGTGGAGTTAGAATTCAGAAATTATTTTACCTGTTAATCGATCAGTTTTGTTAATAAAAAAGTGAATTATGTCTTGCAAATAGGTTGAGTCAGGATAATTAACTCGTTGTGGGGGTAGATCAAAAAATTAAAGATTTTATATTGTTTGAATTACTGATGAGCAGACAAAAATT
>CALEPR010000025.1 GCA_937910665.1 uncultured Selenomonadales bacterium | reverse complement strand
TAAAGTTTCAGATTTGAATTATCGACCAAGAAAATGTTTGGGCTACAAAACTCCGGCAGAAATTTATTTTTCTACTTCGTTGCACTTCACTTGACAATTCAAGAAGATAAAATTACTGTCGGCTCATCCATTCTTCTGTTGACATAAGTTTTCAACAAATTATTTATCACAGTATCACTCCTTTATAAAAAATTTTGATATTATAGCATAAAAATTTATTGTTATAAAAAATTTTTTGCAGGAAAAAATATTTTTGCGCGGAAAAATTTTTTAAAAATTTTTTGGAGGAATTAAATGTCACGAAGTCAAGAAACAGATTTAAAATCTAAACTTGCTAAAGAAATCGGTTACAAAATTCGCGGAGCAGGAAAAAAATTTGCGCTGATTTATCCGAATCTCTACAAAGTTGGAATGTCCAATTTAGGTTTGCACATAATTTATCAACTTTTAAATTCGCGCGGAGATATTTCCTGCGAAAGATTTTTTTTGCCCGAGCCGAAAATTTTAGCTGAACTTGAAAGATCCAATCAATCAATTTTAAGCTTGGAAACTCAAACGCCGCTGAATAAATTTCAAATTATCGGCTTTGCAATTTCTTTTGAACAGGATTATTTTAATGTCGTGAAAATTTTGCAACTCGGCAAAATAAAAGTCCGCGCAGAGGAGCGAACAAAATTTGATCCTATAATCATCGCGGGAGGCCCTTGCGCGACTTTCAATCCCGAGCCGCTGTCAAAAATTTTCGACGCATTTGTTATCGGCGAAGGCGAAATAATTTTGCCGCAACTTATCGACGCAATTAACGGCGCAGAAAATTTGCCGCGAGAAAAAGTTTTGCAAAAAATTTCTACAGTGCATGGAATTTATGTGCCGACTTTACAGAAAAAAGTTTCACGCCAATGGCTGAAAAATCTTGACGACTTTCCTGCACATTCTACAATCATTACAGGCGACACAGAATTTAATATGTACTTGATTGAAACGGCACGAGGTTGCGGACGGCACTGCAGATTTTGCATGGCAGGTTACGCTTTCAGGAAACCGCGCAATAGGTCTTTAAAAGTTTTGCAAGCTGAAGTTGAGGAGGCGGCGAAGTTCGGAAAAAAAATTGGCTTGATGGGTGCGGCAATTTCCGATTATCCGCAGATAAATGAACTTTGCAAATTTATTTTGGGAAAAAATTTGCCGATGTCAGTTGCATCTTTTCGCGCTGATTCCGTGACCTTTGACTTGGTTGAGGCGTTGGCGAAAAGCGGACTGAAAACTTTGACAATCGCTCCTGAAGTCGGCAGCAAAAAAATGTGTCAAGTAATTAACAAAGGCATCACGGAAGAAAATATTTTTTCCGCAGTCGAACTCGGCTTGAAGGCGGGAATAAAAAATTTCAAGCTCTACTTTATGATCGGTTTGCCTTTCGAGGAACTTGAGGACGTGGAGGAAATTGCAAACTTGACGATCAGATTGAAAAATTTTTCCGGCAAAATTTCAAAACTTACTTTGAGCGTCAATCCATTTATTCCGAAACCTTTCACGCCATTTCAGTGGTCGCCGATGGCCGACAAAAAATATTTGCAGGCGGCATTGAAAATTTTGCGCGAGAAATTAAAATCTGTTCGCGGCGTGGAAATAATTTCCGAGTCTTTGAAGTCGGCTGAGATTCAGGGAATACTTTCACGCGGCGACAAAAAAATTTCTGAACTTGTCGTGCAGTCTGATTCGCCGAAAAAATTTTTAAACTTGTTGCGAGAAAAAAATTTTGACGCAGATTTTTATTTGCGTCGCGAAAGAAAATTTGATGAAGTTTTTGCGTGGGATTTTTTGGATCTAGGTTTCGACAAAAAATATTTGATTGAAGAATTTCAAAAAGCTGCGGAAAAAAAATTTACTCCGCCTTGCTTTGAAGGTTGCAAGCGTTGCGGAGTTTGTCGGCAAATTGACTGATTATTTCAAAATAATTTAAAAACTTTGCACAGCGTAATAAAAAATGTTATATTTAACAAAAATTTTGACTGACTGAAAAAAATTTTTACGAGGTGGTTAAAATGGAGGAATCAGCGGTACAAGGATTTTTGCCGCCAGTGATGTCCGATATGCTGATTATGTTGAGCATTGTTATGAATGTACTTTTGATGTTCGCCGTCGCCTATCTTATCTTGACCAGAAATCAGGACGGCAAGCTGAGAAAGTTGGACGACAAAATTAAAAGAGTCGGCAACGACTTGAAAATACTTGAAGGCAAAGTGCGCGAGATGAAACCGCAGAAAAAAGTTGACACAGTTATCGCCGCCGAGCCTTTCGGAATAAATCCTAATGAGCCGAGAGAAGATCCGAGCGACACTTCAACTTTGTGGCGCAGATTTGTAGAAAATTATAATCATATCGCGGCGAGCATGATGGTTCCCGGTCAGTTGAAGGCTTGTCAAAAATTTGTCGAGGATAACGGTCTGCGAATGTTGCAGTATGCAGGAATGATGAATTTTGTTCCTGCGCTCGACGTTGAGGAAAGTAATTTCTGGTTGTGGAAATTATCCCCTGATTCAAATCAATATGCAGTTGTTCCCAATCCAATGAAACCTTGCACGGAGGAACTTTATGAACGCGGAGGATTGAAAATTGTATTTGCCATGAATTACAAAGATGGTTCATACAGAAAATATGTCGTCGATACTCCGGCAATTTTTACAATCGACAATTCCAACCAGTGGAAGTTGCAAGATCCCGGAGTTGTGGATTTAGAAAGAAAATAATTTTAAAAATCTTGACAAGTAGATTATAATTTTTTTGGGAAAAAATTTTTGAACTTGAAGGGAGATATTTTTTTGTGAGACAAAATGCTTTGCCAAAATTGCTGATAACTTTGGCGGTGATTGTGGCTGTTTTTGTAATTTTTATTCGACCGCTGGCTCATTCAATCCGACAAGGTTTGGACTTGCAGGGCGGCACGCACGTCGTTTTGGAAGCTGAGGACACAGACATTGCGAAAGTTGACGACGACGCGATGCAAAGAGTTGTCAGCATTATGGAGCGCAGAATAAATGAACTTGGTTTAACCGAGCCGATCGTTCAGCGCGAGGGCGAGCGTCGAGTCATTATCGAACTGCCCGGGATTAAAGATCCCGACAAGGCAATTCAAACTATCGGAAAAACTGCGATGCTTGAATTCAAAGATGAGGAAGGCAATACGCTTTTGACAGGAAATGATTTAAAAGATGCCCAAGCAGTCATGAATCAGCAAAATAATCAAAGCGTCGTAACTTTGGAATTCAGCGACGAAGGCACAAAAAAATTTGCCGACGCGACTTTGCAAAATGTCGGCAGACAAATTGCAATTCTTCTGGACGGCGAAGTTTTGACTAATCCTGTTGTCCGTGAACCTATTCTTGGTGGTCGCGCAGAAATTTCCGGTCAACACGACTTGGAGGAGTCGCAGAGTTTGGCGATACTTTTGAGGAGCGGCGCACTTCCTGTCAAAGTCAACATTATCGAAACGCGCACTGTAGGTCCTTCGCTCGGTCAAGATTCAAAAGATAAATCTGAATTTGCTTTTGTGATTGGAATTGCGGCGGTTTTAGTTTTTATGTTAATTTTCTATCGCGCCTGCGGTTTCATTGCCGACATAAGTTTGATGGCATACACAATTTTACTTCTGGCAGTCTTGAAAGGTTTGGACGCAACTTTAACTTTGCCGGGCGTGGCAGGAATAATTTTGTCAATAGGTATGGCGGTTGACGCGAATGTTTTAATTTTTGAACACTTCAAGGAAGAATTTCGGCTCGGCAAAAGTATTCGACTTGCAATGGATACAGGATTTAAACGCGCCTTCACGACAATTTTAGACTCCAACACGACAACGATTATTGCAGCGGCAGTTTTATTTTTCTTCGGCACGGGAAATATTCGCGGCTTTGCAATTACTCTCGGCTTGGGCGTTTTGCTTTCAATGTTCACGGCGATAACTTTAACGCAATTTATGCTGAAACTTTTGGTCAACGCAAATATTATTTCAAGTCCTACAGTTTACGGCGCAAACGGTTTCATGCTGTTCCAAGATGGAAAGGTGGAAAGATGAAAAGATGGAAAATAAATTCCTCATTCCTCACTCCTCACTCCAAATTAGTAGAAGGGCGGTGAATAAAAATGCCTAAATTTGATATTGCCGCTCGCGCAAAAATTTGGTTTATAATTTCACTGCTTGTAATAATTCCAGGAATAATTTCGATGGCGACTCGCGGTTTAAACTTCGGAATTGACTTCACCGGCGGCACGATTATTGATTTAAAATTTGAACAGCCTGTAGAAATTTCAAAAGTCCGCGAAAGTTTGAAACCTTTCGGCTTGGACGGAGCGACGATTCAGTTGTCAGGAGAAACTTCAGACGTTTCAAGTTCAACTGATGTAATGATCCGCACAGTTGATCTGGAAGAAAATCAGCGCAAGGATGTCATGGCGGCGATTAAATCTGAAGTCGGAAACTATGAAGTTCAGCGCGAGGAAAAAGTTGGAGCGACTATCGGCGGCGAATTGATTTTTAATGCCGTAATGGCGTTGGTAATTTCTTGGGTGCTGATAATTTTATATATTGCTTACAGATTTGAATTTAAATTTGGTTTCGCGGCAGTCCTTGCGCTTGTTCACGACATTTTAATTGTGCTTGCATTTTTTTCTTTCACGCAGAAACAAGTTGACAGTTCATTTGTCGCCGCACTCTTGACAATCGTCGGCTACTCGATCAACGACACAATAGTTATTTTCGACAGGATTCGCGAAAATTTGAAACTGCATTTCAGGCGCGGAGGAAATGTTGTCGAACTTGTAAACAGATCAATTTATCAAACTTTGACGCGCTCAATTTATACAGTCTTTACTTGCTTGTTCACGACTTTTGCGCTGTACTTTTTCGGCGGCGAAACGACAAAAGATTTTGCCTTCGCGCTGATTGTCGGATTTACCAGCGGTTGTTATTCTTCAATCTTCATCGCCGGACCTTTGTGGTTGACTTTTAGAAATATGTCTGAGAAAAAATAAATTTTTTAGAAAAATTTTTGCAAATATTTATAAAGTGAAGGTAGACAATTCGGAAAGGGTTGTCTGCTTTTTTTATTGAGATATTCCAACAAAAAATTTCTGTAAAATGCAAAAGCAACCGGGACAGTCAAGAAAAAAAGTTTTTGCTTGTTCGGAGCAATCTTAAATCGCCGCTTTTTTTCAGGCAGGAAAAATTTTTCTGCAAAAGAATTATTAACAAGATTTTTTCAGCAAAGAAAAAATTTTCTCCCTTCCTGAAAATTTCTGCCTTGAACTGAAAAAAATTGACTGAAAGGAAGTTTATTTTTTTGAAAGCATCAATGACCACTGTGAAAATTGTTGCAGCAATTTTAATTGTCGCGCTGTTCGGAGCAATACATTTAATCGCGCCGGAATTTTTGCCGGAAATTTTTGAATTGCTCTCTCACGGCGACATTTTGGAAACAGCAAAGTATATTGAAGGTTACGGCTCAATGGCAGTAGTATTCAGTTTTTTGTTGACGCTTTTTGTAAATGCTCTGGGATTTCCTCCGGCAATAATTTTTTCCACAGCAAATACTTTAATCTTCGGAATTTTTTGGGGCATAGTAATTTCAGTCGCTGCCGAGACAGTCGGAGTAACGATAAGTTTTCTGTTGCTGAGATTTTTTTTCCGTGACGCAGCAGAGAAACTCATCGCCAAAAGTAAATTTTTAAGTTCAATGGACAAGTACAGTTCCGAAAAAGGTTTTGTAATAATGTTGGTCGCAAGAATGGTTCCTTATGTGCCGAGCGGACTTTTAAATGCAGTCGGCGCACTGTCGGCTTTAAGTTTGCGGGATTATTTTTTAGCATCGTTTGTCGGAAAATTTCCCTCGACAGGAATCGAGGCGATAATTGGTCACGATGCAATTTTGCAAGAAGAAGATCCGACGCGAATAATTGTAGTTGTAATTTTTGCAGTGATTTTGATCGGCTGGGCTTATTGGTTTGAAAAAAAACATTCACAAAAAGCTGAATAAAAAATTTTTCTCTGAAAAAGAAAAGCAGACAATTCAAACTGATCGTCTGCCTTTTTTTTTCGATGATTGTAACCAAAAAAAGATTAGCAAAAAATTTTTCTTTTAAAATTTAAAATTTAAATTCTTCGCCGTAACCATATTTCTCAATGACGTAATCAATATCTTTATCGCCGCGCCCGCTGAGATTGACAAGAATAGATCCCTGTCCCATTTCTTTCGCTCGACGAATTGCATAAGCCACAGCATGTGAACTTTCAAGCGCGGGAATAATCCCTTCGTATCTGCTGAGTTTAAAGAAAGCATCGATCGCATCTCTATCGCTGGCAACGTCATATTTCACGCGACCAATTTCACGCAAAAAAGCATGCTCCGGTCCGACGCTTGGATAATCCAAGCCACTGGCGATTGAATAAACCGGCGCAGGTTCTCCATTCGCATCTTTCAACATAATGCTGTCGAAACCATGCATGACTCCTTCTTCGCCGTAGGTCATCGAGGCGGCATGTTCTCCCATTTCTTTGCCGCGTCCTAAAGGTTCAACGCCGACAATTTCGACAGGATCATTTATGAAAGGCAGGAACATTCCGATTGAATTCGAGCCTCCGCCAACGCAGGCAGTCACAACGTCGGGCAAAAATCCCATCATTTCTAAAAATTGTTCGCGAGCTTCCTGCCCGACGACGTACTGAAAATCTCTGACCATCATTGGAAAAGGATGCGGACCAACAGCCGAGCCGATACAATAAATTGTGTCCTTGTAATTTTCCATGTAATCTTCAAAAGCCGCATCGACAGCTTCTTTTAAAGTTTTCTGACCTCTATCTACCGAAACAACTTTTGTGCCGAGAACTCTCATTCGCGCAACATTTGGAGCTTGCTTGGCAACATCTACCGCTCCCATGTAAATTGTGCAATCCAATCCAAAAAAAGCTGCCGCCGTCGCCAAAGCTACGCCGTGCTGTCCTGCTCCCGTTTCGGCGATAATTCTTTTCTTGCCCATGAACTTAGCCAAAAGACCTTCGCCCATGCAGTGATTTAATTTGTGCGCTCCAGTGTGATTCAAATCTTCGCGTTTCAAATAAATCTGACACTTGCTGTCGTTCAAGCGACTGAGTTTCTCACAGTGATAGACAGGGGTTGGACGACCTTGAAATTCGCGGCGAATCCTCCTGAGTTCGTTAATGAACTGCGACGACTGACAAATTGTCAAGTAAGCGTCGTTAATTTCTTCCATCGCAGGAACAAGATGCGGCGGCAAATATGCTCCGCCAAATTTACCAAACTTACCGTCCTTGCTTGGATAATTTTTCAGATAAGTGGCATAATCCATTTATTAAAACCTCCAAAAAAATTCTATGATAACAAATCACGGCGTTATATGTTCGACAGCACTATAACATTTCCTGCATAATATTTCTTGCCCAATGAAAAATATCAGCATAAAATTTTTACATATAAGAATCTGTATCACATCTTCAGGGAATAGGATTTAGTTCAAATGATTTAGTTTTCTCTTAACCCTTAACCCTGGAACTTGTGAATACAAGTTCTAAGTTCGACAAGTTTATTGCGGTTCTCTCCGACTCACTGCTCGCGCCCCTTTCCAATCAATTTGTAAAAACATCTTTCAGCTTGTCGAAGAAAGTTTTCTTCTCAGGATGATTTTTGGAATCGTTGCCGCCCTCCTCAAATTCCTGCAAAAGTTTTTTCTGTCTGGAAGAAAGATTTTTCGGAGTGAGAACTTTAATTTTTACAAATTCATCGCCGCGACCTTCTCCGCGCAAATTCGGAATACCTTTCTGTTTAACTTTCAAAACCGAACCTGACTGAGTTCCTTCAGGAATTTTTAATTCAATCTTGCCGTCGATAGTCGGAGCATCGACAGTCGCACCGAGTGCAGCTTGCACAAAAGTTATCGGAATTTCACAGTAAACATTCGTTCCTTCGCGCGAGAAAATTGGATGTTGCTTTACGCGAATATAAACATACAAGTCTCCCGCAGGACCTCCGCGTTCTCCCGCCTGTCCTCCGTTCGCAATTCTCAACCTGTTGCCTGTATCTACTCCTTTTGGAATATTGACTTTAATATCGCGCTCAACTTTTATTTTGCCTTCGCCGTGACAGTGCGAGCAAGGATTTTTTATAACCTTTCCGGTTCCGTGACAGCGTTCACAAGGTCTGGCATTTGAAATCATTCCGAAAGGCGTTCGCGTCGTTGTCTGTCTCATTCCTGTGCCCTTGCAATCCGGACAAGTTTCGGGCGAAGTTCCTTTCGCCGCACCCGTGCCTCCGCAGTCGTCGCAATTTTCCATGCGTGGAACTTTGATGGTCATATCTTTTCCGAAAGCCGCTTCTTCAAAAGTTATCGACAAATCATAGCGCAAATCTGCTCCGCGTTGAGGACCTTGTTGCTGTTGTCTTTGCCGACGACCTCCGCCTCCGCCGAAAAATTGTTCAAAAATATCTCCCATGTCGAAACTGAAACCGCCGCCGCCTGCTCCGCCAAAAATATCGCCGAAGTCAAAGCCGCCTGCGCCTGCTCCGCCACCTGCGCCACCTCCACCTTGAAATGCCGCAAAGCCAAATTGATCATATTGAGCGCGTTTTTGTGGATCTTTCAAAATTTCGTAAGCCACATTGATTTCCTTCATTTTTTCTTCCGCGCCTTTTTTGTCATCGGGATTCAAGTCGGGATGATATTTTTTTGCAAGTTTTTTGTAAGCCTTTTTAATTTCGTCATCGGTGGCGTTTTTGTTCACGCCCAACACCTCATAATAGTCTCTTTTCGCCATATTTTAAGTTAATTCAACAATTCTACAATTACAACGCCACGACGACCTGGGCAAAACGCAGGACATCGTCGTTGAGGAAATAGCCTTTCTTTACGACATCCAGAACAGTACCTTTGGCTTCGGGTGTGGGGGCGGGGATTTGTGTGATAGCCTCGTGGAAACTCTCGTCAAACTTGGCTCCCATGGCATCCATAGGTTTCAGGCCTTTCTGCTGCAAGGCATTCATCATATTCTTGTAGATGAGCTCCATACCCTCACGGGCATTGTCATCCTCTGCCAAATTGGCAAGGGCACGCTCCATATCATCGACCACAGGGAGCATCAGTTTGATGACATCCTTACCGCCATTCAGTATCAGGCTGGCCTTTTCGGCACTGGTACGCTTGCGGTAGTTCTCGTATTCGGAATATACCCGCATGTATTTCTCGTTCATTTCCGCCAGCTTCAGTCCCATCTGCTCGACTTTCTCGTTAAGTTCGTCGACATGACGTTCCATACGTTTCTTCCTGGCGCGGCGGCTGGATTCCTCCTGTTTTTCCTGTTCTGCTGCCATCTCTTCTGCTGCCTCGTTCACAATTCTTTCGGCAGTTTCTTCGACAGTCTGCTGGGGATTTTTATCGTCTGTTTGTTCCATTGCAATATGAATATTTTAATAAGCAAATATGTTGATTTGTTCAACAAAAAAACCGCCACTTTACTTTTCCTGCCATTTTGTCACTTTTCCCTAAAGACTTTTCACATATTTTTTTTATTTTTTGTTTGCATATTCCTGAATAACAAT